>JBDLJL010000470.1:0-1505 GCA_039714415.1 Bacteroidota bacterium | reverse complement strand
AAAACTTAATAATTCATTATTATTAAAAAATATAGAAGGTTATGTTACCCGTAATGGTTCGGTACTTAAATACAGGTCGGAAGAAGATTTTAAAAAAGCTTTTGAACAAAAAGAAAATGCTGCACCCGGTGATCCTTACGTAATCAAAGACCAATCAGTAAGAAATGCATTTTATTTTAGGATTACCGATAAAGGCAAAGAATCAGGCTATATTGCTCTTGAAAAGCCAATGAAAAGAGAGGCCAAATTACGTCTTTATATTGTTAAATAATATTATCAACAAAAATGAAACAACCATGATAATACATTAACACAAGTAGTTCCGATTTATCAGGAAAGATGATTATAGTAATTCGTGTTAATTAGTGTAATTCCCCGCTATGGCGGGGCAGGCTGTGGATAAAAATGAAAAAAAATATATCAATATTAATTGTTTTGGCCATGACTTTATTTCAGGCCGTAAATGCACAGACAGTATCAACATATAGCATTAAAGCACCGGTATGTGTGCTTGAAAAAGATGCAAAAGTTTATATCGAAGGTTTTAATTATACCGGAACAGAAACAGGCGATGCCAATTTTAGCAAAAAAATGTCAAATAATATAACGAGCAACCTAACACAAGGGTTTAATTCGAAAATATTGTCTATGATACCATGGGCAAATAATAAACTTTATACTGTAGTACAAAGTGCCGGAGAAGCTACGCATATTGTTTATGGCGATTTTACCCATACAGCATCAGCCCCTGTCAGTAATAAAAAAACAGGCAAGGCTATTATAACAGATGGTGCCTTTACCGGATTATATGTACATTATTTAACTTTTAGCGAAAGCGCCGATGTTAATTTTTCGGGAAACTTAAAGGTGAAAAAAGCAGATAACACTGATATTTATTCTCAAAAATTTGGAAAGCAAACAAAAGCAAATCAAACAAGTCAATTTGTGCCTGCAAAAAAAGCACTTGATGTAAATAGAAGCATTGCTTCGTTGGGTACACAAATTGCTAATAGTGGTCTGTATGGTATAATGGGGGTCCAGGTTTTTAACCAGAATTATAAATTGAAAAAAATAAAAATTGAAACTAAAGACAAAGCTGCCAAAAAACAAATTAAGGCATTGCAAAAAAATATTAAAAAAACGCTTAAAAGCAACCAATACAGTGCAAAAGAGACAGGGAAATACCTGTTAGAAATACTGTCCCTTGAAAAATCTGCAAACACTCAATATAATATTGGTATTTGCTACATAGCCATCGGAAATTATACCAAAGCAAAAGAATATCTTGACGCAAGTGGTATAGGCAACAATATTGACGACCTGATTAATGAAAGGAAGAAATTAGAAAACTTAGGTGTGGAAATTATTGAAAACGATTTTTAATTAGTAAGACAAAAGTATGTTTAAACCGAAGGCTTCGGTTAAAGCTAAGCCTTCGGTTCATTTCCTTATATTTCAATATTTTATCAACCTTTATAATTTAATAATAATTAAAAACAAAATAA
>JBDLJL010000469.1:0-1505 GCA_039714415.1 Bacteroidota bacterium | reverse complement strand
TAAAAGCCAGTGCAGTACCAATTAATGCAACAGGTGTCCAGGGAACTTGTATAAATGTTAATCCAAATATGTCGTAAAGAAATATTACAAATGCCGTCAAGATAGCAAAGCCGATTGTTTCCCATCTCGTCCAGAAAATTATTTCTTTGGTAGTGTATCTTTTTTTCGCAAGCATGATCTTTTTTTTGTTTTACTAAGTTAGCAAAAGCTTTTTTTATTACAGACAGTAAAATGTAATTAAGTAAAATAGACAAACTCAGTTGCTTGTTATATTTTCTTGTCGGGGAAATAGTTGGTTCATGATGATTATTTTATCAGTAAATTATTATCTTTATTTGTAGGTATAATTTTCAGGTAGTTATCATAATTTATGAAATGCTAAATGTTGATATTACGTGATTTATCAAATATTTAAGTTTTCTGATATAATAAATAAAGGTGTATGCAAACAATATTGGGCTCAGGTGGGGCAATAGGCATTGAGCTGGCAAAGGCTCTCAAAGAATATACAGATGAAATTCGCTTAGTTAGCAGAGCACCAAAATTGGTAAATTCAGGCGATGAGCTTTTATCGGCTGATTTATTAAATCCGGACGAAGTAAAAAGGGCAGTTAAAGGATCCTCGGTTGTTTATGTAACAATAGGATTTAGTTATAACCATAAAGTATGGAAACAAAATTGGCCCAGGTTTATTAAGAGTGTCATTGAGGCTTGTATAGAAAATAACTGTAAACTGGTGTTTTTTGACAATATTTATATGTACGATCCAAATTATTTGGACGGGATGACCGAGGACGCTCCAATAAATCCGTCAAGTAAGAAGGGGAAAATAAGGGTAGAGATAGCCAAAATGATAATGGATAATATTGTAGAAGGTAAATTAACAGCTTTGATTGCTCGTTCTGCCGATTTTTATGGTCCATCTGTTAAGGGTAACAGTATGCTTACCGAAACAGTATTTAAACCTTTAAGTCAGGGGAAAAAAGCGAATTGGATGGCTTCAGTAAAGTATAAACATTCTTTCACATATACACCGGATGCAGGAAGGGCAACTGCTTTGCTTGGAAATACTGAAAGTGCATATAATCAGGTCTGGCATTTGCCAACTGCAAAAAATCCATTGACAGGAAAGGAATGGATAGAATCAATATCGAAAGAGATGGGAGTAAAACCCGAATACATGGTAGCTTCTAAATTTATTGTTCATATAATTGGATTATTTATTCCAATAATGCGTGAAATGCCGGAAATGATGTACCAATACAACAGAGACTACGTATTTAACAGCGATAAGTTTGAACAGTATTTCAATATTAGTGCAACTCCATATATGGAAGGGATAAGGGAGATTGTAAAATCTGATTATATGAAATCCCCATGAACACCGGGTTTACACCAAGTGTGATGATACCACCTGCCTGCGTGATGCAGTCAGGCAGGTATGACCGAAACATAAAATTATATACATATGAAATCCCCATGTAAAACGAGCATTTACACAAAAC
>JBDLJL010000468.1:0-1531 GCA_039714415.1 Bacteroidota bacterium | reverse complement strand
CTGTAATATATATTGTAGAGCACTATCATGATTCCCTATTGAACTTTCATATTGGGCAATACCCAATAAAGCTTCAGCACGCCAAACAAAGGGTTCAGGATTTGCAACAGCTTTTCGGTACGCTTTCTGTCCTTCTTCTAACCCAACAGCCTGGGCATATTTCTGAAGCACCATGCCGTTATCAGGATTTGTTTTCAAGGTGGCAGTCCATATGGATTTGCTGTCTTTAAATACAAATTCCCGCTGAAAAGTTGCAACAGATAGTATTAAAATGATTATCAAACAAATTGTAATAAGCAGGTTTGAATCAAAAATTTTCTTTTCCTGAAAATTCAATAACAAAGAAGCTGCCCCAATTGCCATAATACTAACAGACATATATAGATACCGTTCTGCCATTGGTACCCAGGAAATATTTTCTAAAGCTACTGGCAAGGCAGGTACAAATGAAAGAACCAATAAACAGAGAAAAAAGATATATGACACCTTTTTTTTTTTTAACCATACAATAATCAGCCCAAATATAACAGCAGATAAAAAAGCATAGAATCCTGTATTTATATCAGCAATAGCAAAGTTTAAAGGAAAAGGTATAATAAGTTTTTTTAAATAAAAAGCAGTAACCGGAAGAAGATATAATATTTTTAAAATATCAATTTTGCCTGTAACTCCCTGAGAAGCTGCAGGCGAACTTTTTGTGACATTAATATATTCATAGGTATGGTTTTCCCACCCATTTGTTCTTAAAAAAAGATATAAAAACAGGGGAATTAAAACAATTATACTCCAGGCAAAACAAGACTTTAAATTTTCATTAAAGCTTTTTTTGTTCCTGTAATTTATAAACCATTCAAGCAAAACAATAATCGGGATCACTGCCAGGGCATTCTCTTTGCAAAGCAACCCTGATAAAATTGCAAGAGGTGTAAGAAAAAACCGTAAAGAAGATTTGAGAAACCAGCAATAAACTGCCAATAATGAAAAAAAGGTCCCGGCAAGATCTGAACGTCCTGATATCCATGCCACTGATTCACAGGTCAATGGATTCAAGGCAAAGAAAACCATGGCAAGGGCTGCCCATATACCCGCATTTTTTTTATCCTGGAACCATTGGCGTGCAATCAGATAAACCAGACAGGCATTGAAAATATGGATAATATAATTTGTAAGGTGGTAAGCAGTTATGGACAAACCCCACATAGCATAATCAAGATAGCATAATACTTCCAGCAGGGGACGATAATATTTTGTGGATGAATCCCTGAAAAAAAGTCCAACCCAGTTAATATCTGAAAAATTGTTATGCAGCCTCATAACCAGTTCAGTATCATCAAAATTAAGAATTTTAAGACCATTAACTGGCAGATAAACTGCCATAACAAATAAAAGGGAAAGAATAAAATAATGCTGTGAAAATGATTCTTTAAATGTCTGCATATCCTGTCTTTTGGAATTATTTGCTAATTTGTATCTTTTTTCTGATAGAATCTCATTTTGCTTGTAGTAAAAACACGTCCATTTTTAAAAATAA
>JBDLJL010000467.1:0-1540 GCA_039714415.1 Bacteroidota bacterium | reverse complement strand
CATCCTGTCAACTCCTCCATAATAATTTGTAGTTTTAAAGTTCTTTGCCAGTTTTAGATTCTATTAATTCTGCTATATATAGAAATCAATATAAAACGTAATTAGGGAGAAACATTATCATGAAATTCAGCACCAATTCAGTTTGATGTTATTGTTAATCATTATTTTTTCATTAATGCCAGGCTGTGCTATTAGGTCTATACATCACCGTAATAGTAGTGTAATTCAATACCTTTGCAGCTTGATTCTATATTAGCTATGTGTTAATCTTTATTATTCAAGAATACTTATATCTATCACGTATTGTTTTCTTGTTGGTGTTTCTTCCGATGTTCATTGATTGTTTATCTCTTGTCTCCGTTGGTTGAAAATTAGATAATTTCTTAAAAAGGAAATGTTCATATGGGGAAAATAATTGCCGTTTTTATTTTGACTTTTGTTTTAATTTCATGTGCAACTCCCGGGGATAAAGTCACACTGGATAATGGGGAATCTGATTTTAACACTACAGGAAGATCTTTAGTATTAGGCAAGAGAATAAACTTTAGCAATAAAAAGTTTTCAATGAAAAGCCCGCCTACTAATTGGGAAATTAGTAAAAGGAGTGGGCCAAAGCTTATCATCTCATGGAGAAATAAATCTTCGCGTTCTGAAATGGGAATACAGGTATTCGAAGGTAAAATGTTTTTATTGACTGATAGTTTGATTAAAAAAACTAACGAATTTTTCATAGAAATAATGAAGTCACACATTCTTTCACAAAATAAAAATTTTACCTTGATAGGAACAGAAACTAAAGAAATCAAGGTGAATGATACATCTTTTCATCGGATAATCTTAGATGTTAAATTCTCGGACGTTGGAATTAGTGTTAGAATGAAGATGGTTCTTACTTGGTGGGTTATAGAGGGTGATATTTGCACCATATGGTTAGTCTCCCCCCTAAGGGTTTATAAAGAGGATTTGTTTACTATAGAACAAATGCTTCGAAGTATTGTATTTTTGAAATAACATTGCACAGAATTAGGCAAATATTTCATTTGCCACAATTAGAAGTTTTTATTTAGCCTTATTGAATAATTTAAACTAAATCTCTTCTGAAGATCAGGACTCCCTGAAAAGGAGGAAAAATGAGACAGAAGTTTATTAAGTTTTTTATTTTTTTTCTAATACTTTTTTCAATATATGGTTGCGCAACAGAAGACCAACATACGAAGATGGATTCTCCAGAAGAAAAAAGTAAAATTGAAATGATTCAAGGTCTCACCAAAGCCATTGAATTGGACCCTAAATATGTATCTGCCTACTACAACCGTGGGATTGTTTATGGGAAACAAGGCAAATTCCCCCAGGCAATACAAGACAATACCAAAGCCATTGAGTTAGAACCTAAACATGTAAATGCCTACAACAACCGTGGGGTTGCTTATGATAATCAAGGCAATTACACCCAGGCAATCCACGACTATAACAAGGCCATTGAGTTAGATCCTAAATATGTAAATGCCTACCACAACCGTGGACTTGTTTGTGAGAAGCA
>JBDLJL010000466.1:0-1545 GCA_039714415.1 Bacteroidota bacterium | reverse complement strand
TTTAATCTTAAAAAAACAAATGTTCCCTATTGCCTGGTGGTAAATAACTATGAGAACTTTTCGATTTACCCGTACTACAACTCAATAATTTCAGACAAGAAATACATGATTCGCATGCCTTATTTAGATCATAATGGTTTTGTCTCTTATTGGAATTTTTTTAACGGGTGCTCATCTCACACATCTGTGAACCATTTCTGCAACAGTTATAATTCCATTTGTGATATCGCGTTACTATTTTTTAATGAATATTTACACCCGATACCAGCATCAAAAAGTAATATTAATTTTCAAACAAATGAATACATGCAACCCTTATCTGGCAATAATTCAATTGTTATGCAATTATGCAATTCAATATTAACTTACGGCACGGACACAGCCAGCAGCATCTTAAACCAAAATCAGGAAATTTTTAAAAGAAAAGAAAACGAGATAAATATTTTAAGTAAGCTGTTCATAGATCACAATATTGAGACTTCAATATTTCTGTTAACATTTAATGCAAAAATGCATCCGGATTCATGGCAAGCCCATTTTGAATTAGGTTTCGCTTATAAAGAAAAAGGGGAGTTTTCATTATCGAAACAGGCTTTGTTAAAAGCCCGGCAATTAAATCCTGATAATAGCGAAATCACAAAATTGTTGAATGAAATTAATGAACCTTAAAAAGTAGTGAGGGTTCAAATTATTTTATTCTTCAAACACATTTATCACCACATTTCCCCTCTTGCGTCCACTTTCGACATACTTGTGCGCTTCCACAATTTGTTCCAGGGGATAAGTTTTATCGATGTTCGTTTTTAGCTTCCCGGTTTCAAACAGTTTAATCAATTCTTTGAGGTTGGCCAGGCGTGCTGGAAGTGGCTGGAGTCCTGTAGCCGAAAATTTCACTTTTTTAGTGCTGAACAGTTTAGTCCAAAACATTTGAAGAAGAATAAAAATTGAAAGGACAGGTTTTAGATAGATCCCTTTTTGTGTAATTGAATTTTTACATTTTGAAAATGAACTCTTCCCTGCCACATCAAAAATTATATCGTAGGTCTGACCGTTTTCTGTAAAATCCTCCCTGGTATAATCTATGACACTATCTGCTCCAAAAGATTTTACCAGCTCCAGGTTGGCGGTACTGCATATCCCGGTAACGTTGGCCCCAAACTCTTTGGCAATTTGCGTAGCTGCTGAACCCACACTTCCGGAAGCGCCATTAATGAGAACTTTCTGTCCGCTCTGAATATTTGCCTGGGTAATAAGGTAATTCCATGCTGTTAATGCCGAACAGATAGGGCTGGCTTCTTCATTGGTGATATTAGGTGGTTTTAATGATAAAAGGCTCTTTTCAGGGATGCATACATATTCGGCATAACAACCAAAGCTTGAGCCGGTAGAACCGAAAATCGGATCACCTTTTTTAAACCGTTTTACATCTTTGCCTGTTGCTTCAACCTCTCCGGCAAATTCAGTCCCTAATATTGACTTTTTTGGTTTTGTAAAACCAAGAATAAGCCTTGCAAAATACGGTTTCCCCTTTCGTTGCAAGGGATC
>JBDLJL010000465.1:0-1555 GCA_039714415.1 Bacteroidota bacterium | reverse complement strand
TAGACAAAATCAATAAAATTATAATGCAAAACCTTTTCTGAACAAATAGCTTCAGGAATAGTTGTTGACAAAATGTCCAGGATATTAAGAGTAAATATGTCAAGTTTTTATTGGCATATTAAAACCAGGAATGATGTTTTTAAACATTTGATAATGTTTTAGATAAAAAAATGGAACAGAGCAAATTATAACTAATATGAAAAAGATAATTATAACAATAACATTATTGACTGTTTGGGCTAATGTATCCGGACAACAAAATGAAATTATACCTGATTTATCAAAATGTAGTGATTCAACAATTTGGACTCTTCATAATAGAGAGATTCATATTGATAAAGAGGTTCACTTAAACGGAAAACCTGGTAATGGAATACTTTGGATTAATGCACCCATTTTTAGAAATGGTAAGATTGAGCTTGATATAAAAGGAAAAAATGAAAGAGGAAAAAGTTTTGTCGGATTGGCCTTTCATGGGTTAAATGACAGTACTTATGATGCTGTATATTTCCGGCCTTTTAACTTTAAAAATCCAGAACGAAAAGTGCATTCTGTTCAGTACATTTCTCACCCTGAATACACATGGCATAAATTACGCAAGAACCATCCTGAAAAATATGAGAATCTCGTTTCACCTGTCCCCGAACCAACAGATTGGTTTCATGTAACTATTAAAATTGATTACCCTAATGTTAAAGTATTTGTAAATAATTCTCATGAGTCATCGTTGACAATTGAACAACTAAGTTCAAGAAAAGAAGGTTGGATAGGTTTTTGGGTTGGAAATAACTCGGAAGGATTCTTTAAAAATATTAAAATTATTCCAATGAATTAGAACCACTAAACATAACAATATATACAAAAATAGGCTAGCAAAAATGGAGGGGTATAACTGCTAACTTATTAAGCATAGATAGCAAAATAAATAGTGCATATAAATAATGCATCCCCTTACCAAATAACTAACTTTTTAAATCATGAAGACAGCTTTAAATTCTATTTTCGTTTTTGTTCTAATAGTTCTTTCTAATTTTTCTTTTGCTCAGAGCATTGAAAAAAAAATGTACGATGTCGGTTTCAAATCCTATGAGACATACGATACAACTAGACAATATTTTGTGAATAATGATACCATTTCCAGGCCTATACTAATCCATTTGTGGTATCCCGGCAAAGTTGATGGGAACCGGGAAAACCTTACATTTAAAAACTATATTGATTTAATCGCGATTAGGGAAAACTATACTAAAACAACAGATGAAATCAATAATAATAGCATTGGTTTTGTAAATGCATATCTAGGGTTTGCAAAAGGTAACTTTGGAATAGACTCAAGCGTTACTACGCAGCAGGTCTTGAATTCACCGGTAAAGGCATTCCGAAATACACAATTCATTGACCGTACTTTTCCGCTTATTATATACGCCCCGTCAAACGGTAAATCACCGATTCAAAATCATGTTATCTGTGAATATTTAGCTAGTCATGGTTTTTATGTTGTTTCAGTCCCTTCAGCCGGCCCAAATTCAATCAAACGCAGAGATTTCGGAAAAAG
>JBDLJL010000464.1:0-1558 GCA_039714415.1 Bacteroidota bacterium | reverse complement strand
GCTACGCCACCTGTAAATTGATTGCTTAACATCCCCAACAATTAGAGAAGTATTACCTTCACCTATACTATTTTGGAGCAAAGGACGAAAGTTACCCCACTGCATGTGCGATGTATCCTGGAACTCATCAATCATAAAATGAAGAAACCGTGTACCTGTTTTTTCATAAATAAAGGGAGTTTCATTTTCATCAATAATCTGGTGTAAAAGGCGGTTTGCATCCGACAGCAGAAACAGGTTTTCATCTCTGGCTAATTCATTAACCTTTACTGCAATATCGGTAATAATGCCTAAAGCGTTTAAATTAGATAATATTGATTTAGCTGTATAGTAATTTGTTTTATGCTCGTTAAAATAATTGAATAATGACAATAAAATATCGTTTAATCCACCATTAAAGCAATCGGCTATAATGCTGTTATCTGAATCAGAATTCTTTTTATTGAAACATACTTCGGGGTTATCTGCCAAAGGCTCCAACTTAATAATATCATGAAAATCAGCTGATTTACCAACCCCAGTTAGCTTATCCAGTTTCTTAAGGGGTGATCTCGATTTTAAATGTAAAATATCATCACTAATGCCATATTGTTTTAATATAACTGATCCCTTTTCTGCCAGTGTCTGAATTTCCTTTTCAAAATCAACCGTGATTTTTTTTAAAGTATAGTAGTAACTGCTAAGCAACTTTTTGTCTCTTAACTTTAGTAAAACATCCTGGCTAATACTCTGAAACTCTTCCTTAAATACTTCCCGGCCAAGAGATTTTATTTCGGCGCTGATGTTCCAGTCGCGCCCTTCTTCAATTTTTAACAGGGTATGTTTAATTAACCACTCTTTAAGGTCTTCATTACCCTTTAATTCCAACTCCCTCAAAAGCTCATCAACAGCCTGTGATAAAATACGGTCAGTATCCAGTTCAACTTTAAAGTTTGCAGGTAAATTGGCTTCATAAGCAAATGAACGAATGACTTTTTGGAAGAAACTATCAATCGTACTGATGGTAAACCTGGAAAAGTCATTAAGAATATTTCTCAAAAGTGTTTTAGCAACTTTACGTATATAACCTTCAGGTTTTTTATAAATTTGAATGAGTTCATCAAGGTAATCGGGTTTGGGATCATTAGCTAAGGCATACAGGTTTTCAAGTATCCTGCTTTTCATTTCGGCTGTAGCCTTATTTGTAAAGGTAACAGCCAAAATGCTTTTATAATTATTTGGATCTTTAAATAAAAGCTTAATAAATTCCCCTGAAAGGGTATAGGTTTTTCCTGAACCGGCAGAAGCCCTGTATATTTTAAGTTGTGACATTCAAAAACGTATTTTAACCAAAAATAGGTATTATGCATCATTTAACAAATCAAAAAAAACCACCCGATAACGAATGGCTTATTTTGTTCAATTCTAAAACTACACTCAAGAAAACTGGCTATTTCTCGTGTCTTTGATAAGAAAGCTCCAAAGACAAGGCTTTCGATGTTTTTTGAAACCAGGGAGTTTACTAATAGTAAATGACTGTTTCAAAAACGCGAATAACGAAGTATTTGGCGTTTTATTT
>JBDLJL010000463.1:0-1571 GCA_039714415.1 Bacteroidota bacterium | reverse complement strand
ATGCCGCGGTTAGTAGTACCTAGACAAAGAATTAGTAAAATTGAAATTAATAAAACCAAAGAAACTTATTGAATAAAGTGCGTCACGCACCATATTCAAACCGTTAGCGGTCATTTGGTACGTTAAAGGCACATAGTTTACAAAGTTAAAGGGACATAGTTTACACTTTTTTAGGTTGTAATTTGTGAGAAAAAACAAATTGCTATGCCTTGGAAAGAAACAACAACTATGAATCAAAAAGGAGAATTTATTTGCGAATGGTTATCGGGACAATACACGATAACAGAATTATGTAAAGAATTTGGGATATCGCGACCGACTGGATACAGACTTATAGACCGATTTGAAAAAATGGGTATTCAGGGACTTTATGAACGTTCCAGAGCACCAGGTAATCATCCTAATAAAACTGACCAAAAAGTTATAGATAAAATACTTTTTTACAAGGGTAAACATTCTAAATGGGGAGCCAAAAAAATCTACAAATTATTGTTTAACGATTTTGTAAAAATAGATATTCCTTCTGTTGTTACCGTACACAATATCCTAAGAAAAAACGGTTTAGTTTGTCCGCAAAAACGTTTAAGAAGGGTTAACCCCCTCTACCCTATTTTCGACCCTGATGAGTGCAATGAAGTATGGAGTGCCGATTACAAAGGAAAGTTCTTAATGGGTAATAAAAAATACTGTCATCCATTAACAATTGCCGATTCAAAAAGCAGATATATATTTACTGCAAAAGGTCATTACAGGGAAAACTTTAAATCAGTAAAGCAAGAGTTTACAAAGGTTTTCAGAAAATACGGACTGCCAAAACAAATACATACTGACAACGGATCTCCATTCGGATCAACCCCATCAATACAACGATTTACAAAGTTATCATATTGGTTTATTGACCTGGGAATAATGCCTGTATTTTCTGATCCTGCACACCCGGAACAAAACGGAAGACATGAGAGAATGCATAGAGATTTAAAGGCAGCTTGCGCTTCCCCTGCTGCATACGATATGAGAGCTCAACAACGGAGCTTAAATTCATTTGTGAGAGAATATAATAATGTTAGACCCCATGAAGCGCTGGATATGGACACGCCAAAAAAAAGACATTTAAGGTCTAATACGCCATTCCCAGAAAAAATAAAAGAATATGACTATCCTTCGCACATGAAAGTAATGAATGTTACTATGAATGGATCCGTTCGTTGGAAAGCTTATTATTGGGTTTTTATAACTAATGCATTAATAAAAAAAAGAATCGCAGCTGAAGAAATAGGAAATGGAATTTGGAAAGTATTCTATAGAGATGTATTTTTGGGATACTTTAATGAAAACAATATAAAAGGTAAAGAAAAATCAACAAGGTTAAGTCAAATAATAGTGTAAAGCATGTCCCTTTAACTTTGTAAAGCATGTGCCTTAACGAACATATTGAAAGGACACAATCTGATTAAGGAATAGTAAAATAAATAATATGGATACAACTCAAATTATAATTACATCAGTCGATACTATAACACAAATCGATTCATCATTAATTAATAGTAAATTAAGTAATATCCTGCATGAAA
>JBDLJL010000462.1:0-1571 GCA_039714415.1 Bacteroidota bacterium | reverse complement strand
ATCTGGTTTTATTAATCAGTTAAATTAATGTAGCGTTATTCTTCTGAGTTGTGAACAAAAAAACAGCTTTGGAAAGTTGTTCTACTTCAACTCCACATCAACAGCAACCGGGCAATGGTCTGACTGCATAGCTTCAGGATGAATTGCAGCACCTTTGAGATGATCTTTTAAATTTTCTGTAATCATATGATAATCAATACGCCATCCTTTATTTTTACCCCTTGCTCCTGCACGGTAACTCCACCAGCTGTAATGGTGTGGATCTTCATTAAATAACCTAAAACTATCAATAAAGCCATCATCAACAAAGCCCTGGAACCATTCTCTTTCTTCAGGCAAAAAGCCGGAAGTTTTTTGTTGTTTTTCCGGATTGTGTATATCGATCCAAAGGCGACAAATATTATAATCGCCTGCAATAATTAATTTAGGGCGGGTTTTTTCAAGTTCTTTAATATATTGTTGAAAATCAGATAACCATTGTATCTTAAATGCCTGGCGCTCATCACCACTTGAACCTGAGGGGTGATAAACACTAATTACGGAAATGTCACCAAAGTCTGCACGGATAAATCGTCCTTCGTTATCGTACTTTTCAATACCCATGCCATATTCCACATGATCTGGTTTTTCCTTGCTCAAAATACCTACACCACTATATCCTTTTTTCTGAGCACTAAACCAGTAGCAGTGATAACCCATTTTTTCAAATTCCGAATTATCTATTTGTTCGGGTTGCGCTTTTGTTTCTTGTATACATAAAATATCAGGATTAACTTGATCTACCCATTCAGTTAAGCCTTTATTAAAAGCGGCACGTATCCCATTTACATTATATGAAATTATCTTTTTTGTCATAACTTTATTCCAATTACCATCATGTCATCAACCTGATCCATTTCGCCTTGCCATTCCATCATGGTTTTATCCAATTCATCTTTTTGCATTTCAACTGGTTTGTCAGCAACAGAAACAAGCAATTTTCTGAAATTAATGGTTAAGAACTTTTTTTGTTTTTTGCCACCAAACTGGTCAGCATAACCATCAGAAAACAAATACAATAAATCGCCTTTATTTATATTTACTATGGTGGTTTGGTATGTGTGGTCTTTAAAGTCAGTCATGCTTATGGGATGAGCATCAGGTTTCATTGTGCTAAGTTCATATTTTTCAGAAACTTTTTTAACCAGATATACTGGTTGTAAAGCACCGGCATACTCCAACGTGTTTTGTTTTTTATCAATCATACAAATTGATATATCCATTCCGTCATAAGTATCTTCTTTATTTTCTGTACTGACAATTGATGAAATCATTCTTTCCCTTAACCGGTTTAACATAATGGCTGGATTAAGGTATTCACCATTAGAAACGGATCTTTGCAAAATTTCATTTAGGATGGAAATACCTAAGGCTGAAACAAAAGCACCGGGAACGCCATGGCCAGTGCAGTCAGAAGCAGCAATAACGGTTTTTTCATTATACTTGTCTATCCAGTAGAAATCACCACTCACAATATCCCTTGGCTTATAATAAAGAAAATATTCACCAAGTAATCTTTTCATCTTATTTTC
>JBDLJL010000461.1:0-1577 GCA_039714415.1 Bacteroidota bacterium | reverse complement strand
AATAAACAAATAACCAATAAATTGACTTAAAAATTGATAATCATGAGTTTCAAACCAACAATTGTAGGATTTTTATGTAACTGGTGTTCGTATACCGGAGCTGACCTTGCAGGAACATCACGTCAGAAATATGAGGATAAAATACGAATTATCAGGGTAATGTGTTCCGGTAGAATTGACCCGACCTTCGTATTGGAATCGTTTCATAAAGGTGCAGATGGAGTTTTAATCTGTGGATGCCACCCTGGAGATTGTCATTACCACGAAGGTAATTACAAATGCCTGAGGCGTTTCCATCTTCTTCAAAAATATATTGAACAAATGGGAATTAATAAAGACAGGTTGAGGCTTGAATGGATTAGTGCAAGTGAAGGAAAAGAATTTGCAGAACTGGTTGATGATATGAGTGAGAAAATTAAGCAATTAGGTAAGTGTAAAGTTAAAGAAACAATGGAAGTATTTAGTTAGAGTATTTTGAAATTAGTAACTGGTAATTAGTAACTGGTAATTAATATATAACCATTGTCTAATTTATAATACAACAGCTTTTTTTAATAGAATTATCAATATTTACAACCTATAAAGAATTTTAATATGGCAAACGGGGATAAATCCAAACCGAAAATAAAAATGGCGGTATACTGGGGTGCCGCATGTGGCGGATGCTGTGTGTCTGTTCTTGATGTTCATGAAGCATTATTTGATGTAGTTGCGGCAGCTGATTTAGTATTCTGGCCGATTGCTCTTGATACAAAATATGCAGATGTAGAAGCAATGGAAGATAACTATATTGATCTTACATTATTTAATGGTGCCATCCGAAATAGCGAAAATGAACATATTGCCAAACTTTTAAGGAAGAAAAGTAAAGTGCTTGTGGCTTATGGTTCATGTGCACATTTAGGCGGTATTCCCGGGTTGGCAAATTTTAGTACAAAAGATGATTTATTCCAGAGGGTTTATTTTGATAGTGAATCAACTGAGAACCAGGACAAAATTCTACCCCAGGTTGATTATAAATTGAATGGCTACGATCTTACATTGCCTGAATTTTATAATGATGTTAAAACACTGGATCAAACAGTAGATGTTGATTATTATTTACCCGGTTGTCCACCACAAACCGAAAGGCTTGTTGAAGTATTCATGGCCATTGTTACTGGTGCAGAACTTCCACCCAAAGGCTCAGTTATAGGTGCTTTGGATAAACCACAGTGTGATGATTGTAATAGAAAAAAAACAGACAATAAGTTGGTTAAAGAATTTAAACGTCCATGGGAAATTGAAGACGATGGCGAAACCTGTTTGCTTGAACAAGGGGTGATTTGTATGGGGCCGGCTACAAGAGGGGGCTGTGGGAATGCAAGATGTGTTATTGGCGGGGCACCATGCAGGGGCTGTTACGGACCAACTTCCGATGTGGTTGACCCTGGTGCTAAAATGTTATCTGCTATAGGTACGATTGTCGATTCAAACTATCCTGACGAAATAGAAAAAATTATTGATGGTATTGTTGATCCTGCAGGTACATTTTACCGATTTAGTTTGCCCGGTTCAATACTAAGAAGAAAAATGGT
>JBDLJL010000460.1:0-1619 GCA_039714415.1 Bacteroidota bacterium | reverse complement strand
TTAAGTTCACCTAACAGTCAAGGATTCTTGCATTAATCACATCAGTTATTCATGAAGTTTTTTGATAAAGTATTATTTTGGTATCTTTTAGATTTTCGATCCACCAAAGCTCATGCCATCAATTATTTTGTAAGGTACCAGTAGCTTAACTGAGTGTCCATCTGACCAGCTAATGCGTTTTATAAATAATGGTTCAAGGCAAAAAAAATTTAAGAAAAAAATTCATCTATATAAAAAAAGCAAAATCAAATCAATCAAGATTTATTTATGCTATATTGGAGAGTAACCTGATTTTGGTTCAAATTTCCAGAAAATGATTTTCAAAATATACCAAAATTTATTGAAACAGCATCCAGGGTCAGGTACACAAAAAACCGGACAATATTTATCGAATTACATAAAATAACACCGGCTTTTTGTGTCAGCATGATATAAGCTCATTATACTCAACTCATGGTTATTTACCTATCCATTTTTCTTTAATCTTCTGGAACTCCCCTTTTTCCTTCATCTGGTGAATCCAAAGGTTAAGCCAGTTAAGAAAGGAGTGTGCATCCCTGGGTGTCATATATCCGAAATCATCTTTGGTGAAAGGATTCTCTGGTGCAACAGCATATAGCTCGGTACGCTCACTGGCTACCAGCATGGCTTCTATATTATCCGTGATCATCACATCCACATCACCTGCAGCTATTTTGTCAGGAATATCTAAATTTTTGGGGATTACCACGATTTGTGCCTGTTTTATATTTGCATGTAGGAACTTTTCGTTGGTTCCACCAGGGTTGACTCCTATCTTCATTCCAGCCTGGTCAATATCAGCCAGAGATTTGAAACGCTCCTTATCAGCCATACGAATAAGAGGAGACTTACCAACTTTGATATATGGAGCTGTCAACCCCACCTGTTTCTGTCGTGATAATGTCCTAGTGATACCACACATGGCAATATCATATTTCCCTTCTAGAACACCTTGTACCAAAGTACTCCAGGTTGTTTTTAGAAAACGGACTTCAACGCCCAAGGCTTCACCAAGTTTTTTTGCTACATCAATATCATGTCCTTCGTAATTACCTGTCTCTGGATTGTGGTAGCTAAAAGGTTTATAATCACCTGTTGTGCCTACAAGGATATAGCCTCTCTCTAATATAACATCCAGTCGGCATTTATCTGCTGCTAAAACCCCGGCAGACAAATATATACATAGTAGCAGGAACGAAATAAGAGTGTACTTAAAAATTTTCATGTTAATCTCCTTTCCATTAAATAATTCAGGCAATATGTGTGTTGATAATAAATCCTACAAACATATCACCAACAAAATTACAATTTGAACTTGCCGAACGGTAATACTGCACAAGAAGTGTTTAAATGAAGAAAGAACTCTGATAATAACTGTTAATTTAATATCCAAGTAAAACATTTCATGTCAATAAATGCAACCCTTATTTTAATATTTTTGTATCAAAAAGCCCTTAGATCAATTAGAAGCAATAATTTAATCCGTAAACCTTTTTTTGAATATTTTTTTTAAACACTGTATTTAGTAATACATGCGTTTTTTTCTTTGAGACAAATTTTCAACTATATGGAAATGGGGATAGTCTCCGGATATATCT
>JBDLJL010000459.1:0-1620 GCA_039714415.1 Bacteroidota bacterium | reverse complement strand
TTTCATGCGTTTATAATTTTCATTTGTTGCATGGAACTCCCAAGAAAATTTAATCATTCGCTTCCCGCTAAAGCGGGACAGGTCGTGTGAAAAATTGAATTATTAAATTTTACATGCTCGTTTCATAATTGAGCAGGTTTACTATAAAAAAGTTGCGTTATTCTTTACAAGTTAAGAAAAAAAACTCTTCCAAAAACTTAATAACCTGAATTCGATATAAAATATACTTCACAAAAAGTCAATATTGTGCCGTGAAAATAAAGCTACCCAACCTGCAATTTGTTGGGGGATATTGAAGAAACTTAGAATTTGATTGTTCGTTAAGTAAATTTATAACCACACTCTGCACCTTCGCGTCCGAGCCTTGCCACCGGTCTCCACGTCAGCTTTGGTGCTTTATTGCAGAAACTACTTACAAAGCAATAACACCATCTATAGCCGAAATGTTTTTTGTGACTTCAGTAATTGCTTCAGCACTTTTCATACTGGCTTTACAGGTTACAGCTACGTATTTAAGGCTTTTAGTGTGGTTGTATGTTATAGTGCTGTGCTTTGGAAGTAAATCAACAACCTTTTGTACCTTACCGCCTTCATTGGGTACAACAAATTTGAACATATATAAAAGTGGCCATTTTTTATTTTCGGCCAGTAACTTTCTTAGCTTATCATAGTCCTGCAATGGCATAGATGTATGTTTTGGGTGCAAAATTAGGGTAATTAAGTTCATAAACCTAATGATAGATTTTGATTTAAAAAGAAAGTATCTGGCAAGTTAATAGTAACTATTAAGCAATGAAGAAATGCTCTCTTTGTATTTGTGACGGTTATTTTATCACTTCATAGCTTTGCACAACTTAATATTTAATAGCACATGTCCTGTTACTTTACAACAGATCGTTAGATTTAAGACGTAAGACACAAGATTTATTTACAAGATATTACCTGGGAGAGCCTTTAACATATATACAAAGGTATCGACAATTTCTTTTTTCTCCCGACATTTATTTTTCAAGAATACCAACTAACAAAAGATGGTTAAGAGGTGTTTTTAAAGGACTTAATTTATTAAAGTTCCCATTTCCTGCATTGGAAATAAATAGTGACGGGTCAAAATTTATATATCTTTACTAATAATTTAACCATTGATTCGCATGAAGAATACACTACTATTGATATTATTGGTATCTTTGAATAGCCTGTCTGGTTATTCTCAAAACTTCACCCAGTACGTAAATCCTTTTATAGGAACTACTAATTTTGGAACTACCAATCCGGGTGCAATAGTTCCACAGGGAATGATTTCAGTAGTACCCTTTAATGTAACCGGTTCTGATGAAAATAAATGGGATAAAGATGCCGGTTGGTGGTCAACTCCATATTCATGGGATAACCATTTTTTCACAGGGTTTTCTCATGTTAATTTGAGTGGTGTAGGTTGTCCTGATTTAGGGGTGATTATGGTTATGCCAACTACTGGTAAGGTAAATGCCAACTTAAGAGAGTATGGATCAAACTTATCAGCACAAAAGGCTGAACCGGGATATTTTAGTTGTTTACTGAATAAATATGATGTAAGAGCTGAGGTTTCAGCAACCAAACGCACAGGATTAAGTAAGTTCA
>JBDLJL010000458.1:0-1635 GCA_039714415.1 Bacteroidota bacterium | reverse complement strand
GCGATATATTGCGCTATTCCATGTACAATCACGGCTATGGAGATCGAGATACGGCGTTAAATTTATTTAATGCGCTGTCTACAGATGTTAAGGCAAATATTCTTAATGCTGATTATTCTATCGCTGAGAAATATTGCCCCCAAAAAATTCAAATTGGTAAAGTTTTGAAAAAAACACATGAAGATTTATCTTAAACGAGAGCGTTTTGTGTACACGCATGGCCAATGATATCCAGATCATAAACTGAGATGTGGTATCAACATCACCAGTCGCCACCATTCCATCGGTTTGATAGTATCTGTACATTTTAGCCTTGCTGGAAAGTCTAATTTCAGGTAAGATTCCTAATGTTATTGGGGCAATATAATCTCAATTTATGTTAATAACAACCAATTCTGAGAAGTTCAAAATTCAAAGCATAGGAAGGCTGAGACGCTTAGCTGAAGAATACTCGACAAATACGGGAGAGAAAATGGAAATATATGTTGGCAGGCACTCTCCAACGGCTGCTCGGAAAAAGAAAATAGAACATTTAAAGCCTTTCGTTATGAAACCAAAATGGGAACCATTAGAAAAGGTTAGAGAAACTGCTCAAAACGTTCCCGGTCTTTATATGATGGCATTTGATAAGCCGGTCAAATATGACAAGGGTATCAGCCGAGTAATCTACATTGGCTCTGCCGTCAAATTAAAAGGAAGGCTAAGAAGCCATTATAACAATATAAAAGCCAATAAAAAGAAATATGGATTTATTTATGATGTTACCAGAGGAGATTTGGATAAAATTTTTGCCTGCTTTTTTAAAGTTGATGTAAAATCTAAAAATGAGATTCTAACTGTTGAACAAATCGCTTTTGATGAATTTGCTTTGAAGTTTGGTGTTCAGCCACTTGGCAATTGGAATCCAAGAACCACCAGCCTTGTTGGGGAAATAATATTAGGCGAACAACCAGCACAGACAAAAAGTTTTCTTGAGCATGTAGAAGATGATTCAGGTGAATATGCCTTACCATTGTGCACATTTCTTGGCATGCCATCGTCTTTTACATTCTGATCGGCCGCAGGTTTTTTGCCGGTCTTTAAGCCGTGGATGGGGTAGAAACCAACGCCTGCAAATACGACAGGGCTTCTTGCGGCTACGTGCTCGGCACATCGTCACCTCCTTTGGGGGTAGAAAACGATTTTACGCCATTTTCCGTCAGAATTAAAAATACGATAAGAACTATGAGAAGTGGATTGTATGAATAAAAAGAATTATATGGATTTTTTCAATTAAGAGGGATAAATTATGGGAATCAAAAGAAAGGAATCAGATAAAAGGAATGAAAAACCCCACAACATAATAAAACTAGCAACATACCTCCAACGATCATGTAGATATCATTTTTGAAAAACCCTGCGATGTTCGATTATAATCACAGGGGTACATTCTCTTTTAGGTGTAATCTCAGAGCTGGCACTGATTGTCAGCCAATAGGTTGTTGAGTGCAGAAGGAAATTTGAATGGAATCAGAACGAAACAAAAAGATTGCAATTTCAGTTCTAAAAGGTATGACATATGATAATGTAGGAATATTACATAATATTAGCAGGGAGAGAGTTTATCAAATAACGAAGCGAATATTGAAACGAATT
>JBDLJL010000457.1:0-1635 GCA_039714415.1 Bacteroidota bacterium | reverse complement strand
ATCGCGGGGTAGAGCAGTAGGTAGCTCGTCGGGCTCATAACCCGGAGGTCGCTGGTTCGAGTCCAGTCCCCGCTACTACATCAAATCACCACAAAACAAGCAGTTTAGTTCACGCTAAACTGCTTTTTTTATGTTTACGTTAAATGAATTTCTTACCTTTGAACACGAAAATGAACACGTTTTAGAACACGATCTGGAACACACTATGGTTGAAAAGAGAAAATTTTCCAAGCCAAAAATATACAACGCCAAGGGTGATTTAACCAAGCGTTGGTATGTTTATTTTTCGTTTCGCAACCCCGAAACCGGAAAATTGCAACGTATGAAAAATATCTATGGAAAAGCCAACAACTACAAAACCAAAGAAGGGCGGCTTTATGTATTGTCTAAATATAGCCGACGACTTTTTAAACTTTTAAAAGAAGGCTATAATCCATTCGAGGATAATACAGCTCTGTTTCTAAAAAACAGAGAACAAGTACGAAAAGATAAAGTAGATAAACCAACTCCTCCGGTTGTAATTGAGAAAAAAGAGGTTGAAACAAAGAAAAAAGAAACCACAAAAGAAAAAGAAGAACCCAAACTCACAATAAAAGAAGCCTTTGATTTTTCATTAAAACTTAAAGAAAAGCAACTTAGTGATAAATCACTGCAAGATTATAAATATCACACGAATGCTTTACTAAATTGGTTAAAGGTTCAACATCCTAAAGTTAAAACAATTGATCAACTTGATAAAAAACTTGTATTACAGTTTTTAAACTATATTTTACAAAAAACCAGTCCAAGAAACCGAAATAACTACAGAACTTCATTGAGTAGTGTTATTCAAACTTTGGAAGAAAATGAAGTAATTTCAGTCAATTTTGTGAAGAAAATAAAGGTTTTAAAGTCTATACCTGTGCGAAATAAGACATACACCTTGCAAAAGCAAGAAGAAATTTTCACCTATTTAAAAAAGGAAGACCCGATACTATTATTATTTATCAAGTTTGTCGCTTATAATTTTTTAAGACCTATTGAGGTATGTCGTCTCAGAATTAAAGATATTGACTTAGAAAATAAAATCATTCATTTTAAAGCAAAAAACAAACCTTTAAAGAAAAAGATAATACCACAAATACTAATAGACGATTTGCCTGATCTTTCTTCTCTTAATAAAGAATATCCATTGTTTACACCTGATAAAATTGGAGGAGTATGGGATACAGCTGAAAACAATAGACGAGACTATTTTTCAAAACGATTTAAAACAGTAGTTAAAGAGCACTTTAACTTAGGAAAAGAGTATGGAATGTATAGTTTTAGACATACTTTTATTACAAAGCTATACCGAGAATTGGTCAAAGACAGTTCGCCTAATGAAGCGAAAAGCAAACTCATGCAAATTACCGGTCATAGTACCATGTCAGCCCTAGAAAAGTATTTACGTGATATTGATGCAGAATTGCCTGATGATTATTCTAAATATCTTAAATAACAACTATGTCTACAGAAAAAATATTCTCTTCTCTGCAACAAAAACTAAAAGCACCTTTTATTTTTTATATTCCTAAGGGTGATAATATACCTCAGCTAGCCATGGATTTACTCGATTCGATTGGGTCAGAGTTCACCTATTTTAATGAAATACTA
>JBDLJL010000456.1:0-1649 GCA_039714415.1 Bacteroidota bacterium | reverse complement strand
GATTATTTCCGGGATTATTGGGTTATTACTTTTATCAGGTTTAATTGCAGGCAGTTACCCGGCACTTTATATCTCCTCATTCAGGCCTGTTGATATTTTCAGGGGTGATCAAAAAAAAGGGAATAAAGGCGTTTCGTTAAGGAAAGGACTTGTTATATTTCAGTTCATTTTGTCTATTATATTGATCTTCGGCACCCTTGTGCTGTCAACCCAGTTAAGCCATATGCAGAACGCACCTCTCGGGTATGACAAAAATCAAGTGGTTACATTCCCGACTGGAAATCGAATAAAATCTATTTCTTCCTTTAAAAACAGCCTCCTGGGATACAAAGACATTTTAAATGTTACCGGCACCATGATACCTCCCTTCAGGTTAAATATGATGGCCGGAGATGGGCAGGTTCACTGGGAAGGGCAGGAACATACCAAAACACCAATGGTTCTAATAACAGTAGATGCTGATTATACAAAAACTTTTGGATTAAAGATCGTAAATGGACGTTTTTTTTCATCTGATCTTAAAACTGATCTCACAAATGCCTGGGTTGTTAATGAAACAGCAGTAAAAACCATGGGAATGGATTCTCCGATAGGGAAATGGTTAGAGGCATTGGGTGAAAAGAAAGTCATTATCGGGGTTGTTAAGGATTACAATTTTGAAAAATTACAGGAAAAAATCAGACCCATGGCAATGAAACTTTCCCTGAATAATCAATGGATATGTATAAAAATAAAAAACAATAATATTCCCGCAACACTAAAATATATTGAAACCCAGTGGAAGCAACATTCAAATAATTTCCCCTTCGAATTCAACTTTTTAGATGATCAGATTAATAACCTGTATATCACAGAACAGAGAATGGGAACAATGTTTAAGTATTTTGGAATATTGGCAATTATTCTATCCTGCCTGGGCATGTTCGGGCTGGCATCCTTTTTATCACAGAGCAGAACAAAAGAGATCGGTATTCGGAAGGTTTTGGGTTCAAAAATTACTGGTTTAATAATCCTGCTCTCCAAGGATTTTATTAAATGGGTATGTTATGCCATGATAATTGCCTGGCCGATCGCCTGGTTTCTTATGAATAAATCGTTGCAGATATATGCTTATAAAATCAAAATAGGTTGGGAGTTTTTTGTTATTTCGGGAGGACTGGCGCTTATTATTGCTGTTTTTTCTATCGGGTATCAGGTTTTTCAGACAGCCAGGATCAATCCGATAAAGGCATTAAGACATAAGTAAAAAATAATGAATTGCATTTATAAAAAGGAGATATGGAAATGATAATGAGAAATTTTCAAACTGTTCTTAGAGATATGAAAAAAAACAAATTATTTACGGTTATTAATATCAGTGGCCTGGCAGTAGGGATGGCTTGTGCAATATTGATTTTCTTGTGGGTGGAGTTTGAGTTAAGCCATGATGATTTTCATTTAAACAAAAATGATATATATAAGGTAAGTTATAAAAATGAAAGTTATTACGCTCCCGGGCCACTGGCATCGTATTTAAAAAAAGAGTTCCCTGAGTTTAAGGAAACAACACCATTCCTGCATCGGGGTAAGTCTAAACTGACTCTAAATAATAATGGATATTTTTCAGAAGGAGCTTTTGTATCCCAATCTTTCTTTGATATTTTTTCTTT
>JBDLJL010000455.1:0-1671 GCA_039714415.1 Bacteroidota bacterium | reverse complement strand
GCTATAATGATGAAATAACCAAATAAGCAAATAAGCAAATGCTACAATGATTCAATGATTTAATGATACAATGCTATAATGATACAATGCTATAATGATGAAATAACCAAATAAACGAATAAACGAATAAACGAATAACCAAATAACCAATGACCAATAACTATCAATGACCCAACCTACGCCAAGGCTTCGGTTGATAAAACAATGACCAATAACTGATAACTAATGACAAATAAAGTAATAGAAGTTAAAAACCTGGTGAAAAAATTTGGTGATTTTGTAGCAAACGACCACCTTACTTTTGATGTATACAAAGGTGAAATCTTTGGTTTTCTGGGTGCAAATGGTGCAGGAAAAACAACAGCAATAAGAATATTATGTGGTTTATCATCGCCTACTTCCGGGAAAATTTCTGTAGGAGGTTATGATGTTTATAAACAAACAGAAAAAATAAAAAAGAACATAGGTTACATGAGCCAAAAATTTTCTCTGTACGAAGATTTAACAGTTTACGAAAATATTAAGTTCTACGCTGGTATTTACGGACTTTCTGATGATGAAATAAAACAAAAAGCTAACACATTAATAGAAAAATTAGGGTTAACAGACTCAAAAAAGAAATTAATCAAATCATTACCATTAGGATGGAAACAAAAACTAGCATTTTCTATTGCCATAATACATGATCCCAAAATTGTTTTTCTGGATGAACCAACCGGAGGGGTTGACCCGGTAACCCGTCGTCAGTTTTGGGATTTGATTTACGAAGCTGCCGAAAAAGGAATAACTATTTTTGTTACAACTCATTACATGGACGAGGCAGAATACTGCAACCGTATTTCAATTATGGTTGACGGAAAAATAGAGGCTCTTGATACGCCAACTGAGCTAATGAAAAAACATAATGCTAATAATATGGACGAGGTATTTTTAAAACTTGCGAGGGCAAATTAGTAACTGGTCATTGGAAAATTCGTCATTAGTCATTAAAATAGCAGATATGAAACATCCATGATAAAGAATTTTAACACATACTGGAATGTTTATTCATGGATGTTCCATCTGACAAATTTTAATAATTAAAAAACAAACAGATGAAACTTGAAGAATTAAAAGTATATGAACTATCAATGAATATTGCAGAAAAAATTTGGGATATTGTTAATACTTGAGGATATTTTGAAAAAGATACAATTGGTAAACAATTAGTTAGGGCTATTGATTCAGTAGCAGCAAATTTAAGTGAAGGTTTTGGGCGATACCATTATAAAGAAGCAAAAAATTTCAGCTATTATTCAAGAGGTTCTCTTTACGAAACTAAAACCTGGATAACTAAAGCGAAAAATAGAAATTTGATAACCGAAGATGATTTTACACATTTTAAAGAAGAGATTAATATAATAGGAAAAATGCTTAACAGCTACATAAAATCTATTGGGACAAAACCTGTAAAATACACGAATCAGGTAAAAGATAATGATGTTGAATATTATACAAATAATGATGAAATTTTCCCAATGACAAATGACCAATGACTAACGACCAATGACCAATGACTAATGACTAAATAGCATGAAACGATTTATCGGATTTTTAAAAAAAGAGTTTTATCATATTTTCAGGGACAAACGTAGCCTGGTTATATTATTTGGTATGCCAATTGCCCAGGTA
>JBDLJL010000454.1:0-1684 GCA_039714415.1 Bacteroidota bacterium | reverse complement strand
GTCTATAAAGTCCAACTTCTTCGTTACGCAGGTTTTGAAAACGGTCATTTACGAAAGTAAACTCCCTGATTTTCAAAACCTGCAAGCCTCGAATTTGAACTTTATAGCTCAAACTCTCGACTTTATGGACGGACACTAATTATAGTCCTACAATCGACTCTTCTCTTGGATATTCTATATGAAATTTGATAGGAATTACATATTCTTCTTCAGCGTTTAGTTTAATTTCCCATTTAAGAAACTTTGATTCAGTCATTTTCAATTTTTCAATATCATCCTTATATTTAGGCTCAATCAATTCAACTTTTATATCATTATTTTGTGAAATAGGGATTTGGTCTTCAACAACAATGTTTTCATCGGTAATCTTATTATTTTTAATAATAATTTTAAATTCATAACTTATTTTTGCTTTTTTACTAAATATCCCTTCATCTTTGTGAAACTTATTAATAAGCTTATGCTCAATCTTTATGCCTTCATCAATTCCCAATGAGGTATTAAATTTTTCGTTAGGGGCAACAAGAGGTATATGTGAGTTTGTTACAAAATTATTGTCAAGAAAAACATTTGATTTGCCCTGTAACATTGGAAAATCTGAGGTGTTTTTAACTTTAGCTGTTAAAAAGGCAAATGGTGATATTTTTGGCACACTATTATATTGGAAATCAGCGTCAAACTCAAACACAGAAATACCAACCTTATGTTCTTCACCATTATCTGAAATTGTGTTTTTACCTGGAATAGCAAACACTACTGAAGTGGCGCCGGTTTCAACAACTGCTTCAGGTTGCAGCATGGGTTCCATTATTTCCTCAGCTTCCTCAGATATATCATTTTTAGCTGAGCGCATTGATGCTTTTGACTTTTTACGCTCCTTTCTTCCGCGACTTACTTCCATCATCTTGTCGAAATGTGGTTCAACATAAAAATCAAGATACCAGGGCGAAAGTTCTGGTTGGGTTGCTGAGAGATGAGCTTGTGCAGTTGATAATTTTAGACGGACATCCTCCCATTTCTCACCTGTTGTTTGTGATATGACAGCATTATAAGAAACATTCATTTTTTTTTCAGTTGATAAGGCCCGCAAATCATAAACCGGTTTCCAGGAAGCATTAAAAATGATATATGATAACTTTAAATCAACTTTTGTATCTTCTTCAACAAACAATCCTAACTCAATCTGAAGCATTTCTTTTAAATCCTTATCATTAAACAAGTTTTGTTCATTTAAAACGGTCTGTAAACTTATTTGTAATTCCTCTTTTTCTTTAGAAAGCTTTCTGATTTGTAAATCTGTTTTATCCAGGCTTTTACGGTAATAATCAAGGTTTGCTATTAATTTTTCGGGGGGCATTAAAACAAAAATTGACTTTTTTTGCGATTCAGAAGCTGTTGCAGCCATATTTTGTAAAAAGGTTTTTTGCCCATTCAAATTTTCTGTATTATCCTCAATTTCAACAATTAAATCTTCCAGTCTTTGTTTTTCGTTTTCTAATTCTTTTCTTTCTTTGTCTGGGGAGGATTTTGGATAAACATTCTTTAACTTTACGTCTTGTAAAATTACATTTGCACTGCCATTAACCTGTATTGAATCAGGATCAATTCCTTGTGGAAGATTTTCAAATACTATTTTATGGTCACCTTTTTTTAGCTCTTTCTGAGCACTTCTTTCTACCAATGC
>JBDLJL010000453.1:0-1687 GCA_039714415.1 Bacteroidota bacterium | reverse complement strand
TTCTTTACTGATCGCATTTTCGGTTGCCGGAAAACCTTCTCCAGAAGTGCTGCCACATAGGATCAATCTGTTTGGCTTTGCCCACTTTATTGCTGCACCCGGATATCCGTTGGTTGCAAAATAACTGAAATACGAGATTTTGTGATCCTCTCCATTTATTTTGGCAATATAGTGGTCTGCTACGCCTCCGGTTTTAGGCATAATTATTTCTTTTCGAAAAGCATTATCAGTTACGGGTAAGTCTTCTGAATAAGTGGATCCCGATAGATAAATATTATCCAAATCGTCAATATCAACTGCCGTAACTCCTTCCATAGTGCTGCTTCCAAAAGCAGTAGAAAACAAGAGTTTTTTGGCACCAGGACTCAATTTGGTAATGAAACCATGCATGTTATCATTATCATTAATACTACCCTCCGTTAGTGGAAAGTTATTAGATTTTGTAAACCCTACTACAATAATATTTCCTTTAGAATCAACTTTAATGCTTCCCTGCCCTACTGTTTCTTCAACTTCACCTCCAAGAAATGTAGAAAAGACGATATCAGTGCCAGTTGGGTTTAATTTAGTTACGAAAACATCGCCGGCCCATGCTCCTTCTCCGTTAAAACTGGTATCATAACTTCCTTCAGTAACAGGAAAATCAGATGAATGTGTTCCACCAACTATATAAATATACCCTGCATCATCAACTGTTATTCCTGAGTGGTGTTCTCTTTTTGCACCACCAATTAATGTGGCAAAAACGATTTTACCTTCGGGTGTATATTTTACCACAAATACATCTGCCGATCCTTTAAGTTCTGTTTGATACGCTCCTTCTGTAGCAGGGAAATTTTTATCTCTGGTGTTTCCGGAAATATAGGTATAACCTTCACTATCAGCATAAATATCGAAACCTGATGCGTATTTATCAGTATGTGAAAGATAGGTGGAAAAGCCGAGCGTAAATACCGTGGTATCTTTCAGTTGGCTTGTCTGTGCTTTTAGAATTCCCTGACTAAAAAGAATTCCAATTATAACGAAACTAATTTTTTTTAACATGATTATCTAGTTTTAAATTATTATTGTTTGTATTTGTATATTTTGATTTAAATGTTCTACAAATCAAGCAATAACACTGCATATCGACGCATGCAAATTGAGGCAGGATTGGATGCAGTTTAGGACAAAAGGGAAATGACAAGAAGAAATAAGGGTTTAAACAGTTATTGCGTACTTATTTATAAGTCGAAGGAGTAACACCATGAAACTGTTTAAATGCCTGGCTAAATCTGTTGGTATTTTCGTAACCAACCATCAAGGCGACTTCATTTACGCGGTACTTATTTTTGATTAGTTCAGCAGCTTTAGACATACGGGTGTGACGGATTAAATCTACTGGTGACTTACCCGTTAAGGCATTGAATTTACGTAATAGAGTTCTTCTATGGACACTCATTTTTTCTGCCAGGAATTCAACATTGAAACTGCTATTGTCCAAGTTGTCCTTTATTACGGACATACAATCTTTAAGGAATTTTTTGTCGAAATCCGAATAACTGTTTTTTGGGTGTTCAATATCTGTAAAGTTGAATTTCTTTCTTGTGTTTTCTCCAGTTTGAATGATGTTCTTTACTTTTTTAAGCAGTAAATCCGTGTCAAATGGCTTTACGATATAATCATCCGCACCACAATCGTAACCATC
>JBDLJL010000452.1:0-1720 GCA_039714415.1 Bacteroidota bacterium | reverse complement strand
TGTGAAAGGATAGTTCTTCTTTCCCTACTATATTTGTATAGATTGATTCATGTCAATCAGGAAAATGGAAAAAAAGGAAAAAAGGGGACACCCATTAGAAGTTAATTGTCAAGTAGGTAGACCTGTTTTTTTATTTTGGAGTATTTTACTAATGCAATCACCAAATGCCTTGCTTCGACGATTTCTTTTTTTTTGGTTTACAAAGCAGTAGCTTTGTACCAGACACCCATCAGGATCAAGTTATATTTAATCATATGACAAAATATTTTTCCCTGGCATTTATATGCCCCAGAAATCATATGGTTCTGTACTTTTCCCAGGAAGTTTGATAACAGGATACATGGTTTTAAGCCAGTCCAATTTGGTTTAAAGTACAGGCAAAGCAGATCATGTGTTGTTTTTTTATATTATTATATTATATTAATTATGTTCTTCGGCTACAGAAGTTTATCCATTCAGGCACATGGCGTCTGAAGGCAATCCCCATTTTGGTTTACTTCTGTAGCCTTTATTTGAGTTTTTTTGATTCCGAGTAATTTCATTTCATCAAAGTGAACTTGATCTTTTATGATGTAATAGCATGCTTTTGATAGTTTATGAGCCAATGCTTTGATGGCTATAATTCTGTTGGTTTTTAACTGTTTTTTCGTGTAATACTTATTTATGACTGAGTTGAACCGTTTGGCAAAATTAGCAGCCTCAACAAATGCCCAAGCCAGATATTTATTTCCGTTTTTCCGGTTGTTCTGCCCTTTGCTCTTCTTATTGGATATTCTGTTAGATGGAACACACCTGCAGTAAGAAGCATAGTTCCCCGCCGACTTGAAGCGGTTAATATTCCCTGTTTCCAAACAAATGGTTAAAGCCAGTGATTTGCCAATCCCGGGAACAGTCATAAGTTTTTTAAATTCAGGTTTTAATCGGGCACATGCTAAAACTTCTTTTTCTATCAGTTTGATCCGCTCGTTAAGAAAGTTCATCATGGCAATATTTGCTCTGGCTGATAGATTTAAATGCTTGTCAGTAATCAGTTGATCTATGTCTGATTCCTTTAAAGTTTTGATTGCATTTGATCTCATATGCTCACACAGATTTCTGTTCATCAGGCTTTTAAAACTTAGAATGTGTTGGGTTCTTTGCTGGACCAGCATGAGACGCTTTCGTAATAGGTCACGAAGTTGCCTTTCAGGTTTTGAATGAATATGTCCCTCAGGAAGAATGCCAAGTTTAAGCAGTGTTGCCAGCCAGTAAGCATCATGCTGGTCGTTAGTATACTTCAATCCCTTGTACTGCTGGATAGCACATGGGTTAGCCATGTGTACTTCATAACCAGCTCCCTTTAATCCATCTGATAACCAATACCAATTGAATGTCGATTCAAATGTTATACTTTTTACATCCGCACTAAATCTTTCAAGTTGTTTGAGAATTAAATGAATATCATTAGGCAATCGCCGGGAAAAAATCTTTTTCTCCTGATTATCAATAATACCTATAACTGTGTTGCTTGAATGAAGATCCATTCCGACATAGTAACTCATAAAATACCTCCTTATTAGGTTTATGAAGATATTTTAGCAATATAGTTAAACAAGTTGAATCATATCTTCTATATGATTATCAGGCACTTTATTCTTCCAACAGGAAATATTTGCCTGAAACTCTCTATTATCGTATAATTATCGATTCCGTTAAGTTAAAAAAGAGAGGATTATTTATG
>JBDLJL010000451.1:0-1752 GCA_039714415.1 Bacteroidota bacterium | reverse complement strand
TATAGTATAATAGGGGGATTTGGAAAAATTCTGTTTAGGGTGGGCTTAAGAAAAAAAAAGGGTGAGTTAGTCGAAATTGCGATAACACCGTAACATTGTGGTAATTGGTTGTTTGTGAGAGGGTTAGAGTGTTATCGGGGTATTATCGAGGCGTAACAGCGTAACATTTGAGGTTTTTGGGGCTTATTAGAGGGTTGGCTTGGGCTTGGATTGAGGCGGTTTGGCTGCGGTTTGGATATGTTGGGGGGGTTTTGTAGGTTATTTAATTAGGTTATATTAGGTTTGTATTAATAAATTTACTATATTTGTAAATATTAACGTAAAATATATACAGTATGATTTACATTGTTAAAGTAGAGCGAGGTATTTGGACTGAGTTCAAAAAACTAAAAGGTGATTTACCTATAAACACTCGGATTAAGTTCTGGGTTGAATATTTTGCTGAAAAGAATTTAACTTGGTTTGATTTTTTACAACTTAGCGAAGTTGATAAGTTTGAGAAAATGGAGTTTAATAGCTCGTTAAATCAATTTCATCTAAACATAGATAGGGATCTATGGTTGAAGTTTAAGAATAATTGCAGAAAAAATGATGTGTCTGCAAATTATGTGATAAATAGAATGATTAACCAATTTTTAAAAGTTGGTTGGGTTATTGAATTAAGGAAAAATATTTAGTATGGCTTGGTCGGAAGATAGATTACAGCAAGAGTGTGTAATGTGGTTCAACAATAAGTATCCAGAATTAAGAGGAACTTTATTCAGCGTACCAAATGGAGGGACAAGAAATGCACGTGAAGCAATGAAAATGAAACAAACAGGATTATATCCAGGTGTTTCTGATCTGCTTTTTATGCATAAAGGAGTTACAACTTGTTTTGAGTTAAAAACTTCGGTAGGAAAACAAAGCGATAATCAAAAGAAATGGCAGAAAGTAATTGAGGAGCAACATTTCAAATATTTTTTGATTAGAGAATTAGATTTGTTTAAGGAAATTGTTAACAGTATAATTTATAATAAGGTATGAGAGTAGAAATTAAAGAAATCGAATTAATGTCAAAAGATATGTTTTTATATGAATCATATCCTGGAGATGGATTTTATAAAGTCATATATATAGGTCAACCAACTCCTGCTGAATTGGTTTTTGCTGACGGGTTTAATAGAATTGTGATTGTAGTTGCTCCATTTACTAATGTAAATAATATTGAGTATGAAGAAAAACAGGATGTTAAAGAGGAAAAAAAGGATGGCGTTGTAGCTGAATCGTTTGCATTAAAGATGTTGAGTATTGCAACTAAGAACGATAAATATAAAGAATTATGAAAAGTATAAACTTTGAAGAAGCAACAATAAAGATTGCTGAACACCAAGAGGAATTTAATACTGTTTTTGCTCAAAGAAATGAGCGAGAGGGAAGTGTAAATATTTGTTTTGAGTTAACTCTAGAGGAGCTTAGAAAAATACAGGAAACAGGAAAGATTTGGTACAAACAAATTACTTACAATAATAATATGCGCCCAATGAGAATTTCACCATTTAAACACGAGATAGTTTATGGAAGCAATACCAATTAAAACAGTATTAGATACAGATTTACCAGTTTATCACGGATTTTTTGATAGTGCTGGAGATGAGGATAAATGGAGTATTAATGGTTCATCTCGTTTGGCTTTGATTGATGATTTAAGATTGACATTAAATGTTTTGTACGAATTATGTAAACCACGACCTTCGCATCCAAAACTGAAAG
>JBDLJL010000450.1:0-1758 GCA_039714415.1 Bacteroidota bacterium | reverse complement strand
ATTTACAAATAAAATATCCGGTTTTACAGTTTTAATCTCTTCTTCAAAGTCAATGATTCCCGAACCGCTGTTAATGAACGCGGCCTTAACAAACCTTAATGACTCCACCATATACAACCGTTCCTTTTCAGGATTCACCGTCGGCCTTCCTTTCAGGCTCATTATAGTTTCGTCGGAACCAATACCCACATACAGATCGCCATATTGCGAAGCCTCTTCGAAAAATGCAAAATGTCCGCTATGAAGCATATCGTAACAACCGCTGACAAATACTTTTTTACTCATATTAATTTTAGAACTTAAACCGTAACAAAACTAAACTTTAAAATAAAAACCTCTACCGAAATAAAAATAAAATGTGATATCCTTTTTTACTACCATCTTGGTTTTCCTCTCTTAAACTGCCTATTTTTATAAAAATTGGATTTAGCAATGAATAATCGCTTACCATCTTCATTTTTCCATAGAGATGTACTGGAGGTTGCACCAGAACTGCCGGGAAAATAGTACATGTATTTGTGACATATTTTAATCATTTGTTATATTTGTGCAACATTCAAATCCTCACAGTAATGAAGAAAAAGTTGATCCAGTACATTATTTCTATTTTATTATTTTTTGTGGTTTCAGCTAACTAAATGAAGTTTTAATTAAAGAAAAATCAGACTTATGCAAAATCGTCATGTAGATAGAGCCCGATATTTTGAGGAACAAACAATTACTACAAAAAAATATGTAATCCCATACATTAATAAATTAAAGCAAATAATCCCAAATTCAACTATTTTAGAGATTGGTTGTGGAGAAGGAGGTAATCTTAAACCGTTTTTAGATTTAGGGAGCAAGGTTACCGGAATTGATATTTCGAAGGGAAAAATAGAAAATGCAGATAAATTTCTGGGAGATCATCAGTTTAAAAATAATCTTACGCTTATTTGTAATGATATTTATAACAGGAATGATCTTGGAGTTTTTGATATTATCTTTCTGCGCGATGTAATTGAACACATTCCCAATCAAGAACGGTTTATGCAATTTATGCAAAACTTTATGGGAAAAGAAAGTATGGTATTTTTTGCATTCCCACCTTGGCAGAATCCATTTGGCGGGCATCAGCAAATGTGCACAAACAAATTTCTTTCAAGACTTCCGTATTTTCATTTACTCCCAACTTTTTTATATAAAGGCCTTTTACGCCTTTTTAATGAATCACAAAAGAAAATAGCAGGGCTACTATCAATAAAAGAAACGGGGATCAGTATCGAACGGTTTGAACGAATTTTAAAACAAAACGATTATGGAATAAAAGAAAAAACTTCATTTCTTATTAATCCAAATTACGAGATTAAGTTTGGCTTAAAATCAAGAAAACAAATTAAGCTGATAAGTTCAATCCCCTGGATAAGAAATTTTTTCACAACAGCTGTATATTATCTTGTCACGCAGAATAATGCAACAAAATAGCCTGGAAAAATTACCACGAACTTTCTTCATCCGTGATGTACTGGAGGTTGCCCCGGAGTTGCCGGGAAGAACTCTTGTGCGCCGCTACGACGACAATTCTGTGCAGAGGTTTATTATTACTGAAGTAGAAGCTTACCGGGGTACAGAAGATCTGGCATGCCATGCCAGCAAAGGCAATACTCCGCGTACAGAAGTAATATTTCGCGAAGGCGGGTTGGTTTACGTTTACCTTATTTACGGTATGTACTGGATGTTCAACATAGTTACTGGAGAAAAAAATGATGCTTCTGCAAT
>JBDLJL010000449.1:0-1774 GCA_039714415.1 Bacteroidota bacterium | reverse complement strand
ATTAATACTTCTTCCTTACTAAATGGGGTCTATTTAGTTAAAGTAAATACTGAAAAAGAAAATCTTACCAAAAAATTTATCAAAATATAAAATGATCGTATGAAAGCTTTACACACAAGTGGAATGATTAAATGTTATATTAACACATAAACCCTTCAACTCATAACTCATTAACCCCTCAACTCATCAACCCTTAAACTCCTTTACTCATCAACAAATTCAATAAAAAAAAGATAAACCCAATAAAAATTGGACAAAACCTAGTTTTCTAATACTTTTGCAGTTCTGAAAAAAACGTAAAATGATAAAAATCACCTTACCAGACGGAAGCGTTAAAGAATTTGCTAAAGGAAGTACTCCTATGGATGTGGCATACAGTATCAGCAGTGGTTTAGCACGTGCTGTAATTTCTGCAAAATTTAATGATACAACGGTTGAAACGAGCACTCCTTTAGAAATAGATGGTAATTTGACACTATTTACATTTAATGATAAAGAAGGAAAAGAAGCTTTTTGGCATTCTTCTGCGCACCTTATGGCACAGGCAGTATTAAAATTTTATCCCGATGCAAAACTGACCATTGGTCCGGCTATCGAAAATGGTTTTTATTATGATGTCGATTTTGGAGAAAATGCGCCTACAGATAAAGACTTCAAGAAAATTGAAGATAAAATGATCGAAATTGCCCGTGGAAAACACGAGTTTAAAAAACGTGCATTATCTAAAGCTGATACTCTTAATCTTTATAAAAGTGAAAAAAATCCGTTTAAAGTTGAGTTGGTAGAAAATTTGGAAGATGGTGATATAACTTTCTGTGACCATGACGATTTTACCGATCTATGTAGAGGTGGACACATACCAAACACAGGTATTATAAAAGCAGTAAAACTGACGAGTTTAGCAGGGGCTTACTGGCGCGGTGATGAAACCAAACCACAACTTACAAGACTATATGGCATCTCTTTTCCAAAACAAAAGATGCTGACCGAGTATCTTCAAATGATCGAAGAGGCTAAAAAACGTGACCACCGAAAACTAGGGAAAGAACTGGAGCTTTTCACTTTTTCAAATAAAGTAGGACAAGGATTACCACTATGGTTACCAAAAGGAGCCGCTTTACGCGAAACTTTAGAGAATTTTTTGAAAAAAGCACAAAAAAAAGCGGGTTACCAAATGGTGATTTCACCGCATATCGGTCAAAAAGAACTCTATGTTACTTCCGGGCATTATGAAAAATATGGTGAAGATAGTTTTCAACCAATCAACACACCAAAAGAAGGAGAAGAGTTTTTGTTAAAACCCATGAATTGCCCGCACCATTGTGAAATCTATAACAATAAACCTTTTTCATATAAAGATTTACCTATAAGATACGCCGAGTTTGGCACTGTATATCGCTATGAACAAAGTGGTGAATTGCACGGTTTAACAAGAGTAAGAGGTTTTACACAAGACGATGCACATATTTTTTGTACACCCGAGCAGTTAAACGAAGAGTTTAAAGCAGTTATTGATATTGTTTTATACGTCTTTAAATCACTTGGTTTCAAGGATTTTAACGCACAAATTTCTTTGAGAGACCCAAATAATAAAGAAAAATATATTGGAAGTGACGAAAATTGGGAGAAAGCAGAAAGTGCCATTATCGAAGCAAGCAAAGAAAAAGGCTTAGATACAAATATCGTATATGGAGAAGCTGCTTTTTACGGACCCAAATTAGATTTTATGGTAAAAGATGCTTTAGGTCGTACTTGGCAATTAGGAACTATACAA
>JBDLJL010000448.1:0-1776 GCA_039714415.1 Bacteroidota bacterium | reverse complement strand
GCACTGATTATTGCACTTTGGAGGCTACCCTTTTTTGCAGGTGTATACACTTCTGAAATCAGCTCAGCAGGTGTCACCAATTGTCCGCTCCAGGTTAACACCATTGCTAAGGAGGCTGGCCCACACTGAAATTCTTCCTGGGGATAAAAAGGAATATCAGCGATTATAGTTCGCTCTGGTCCTGTGAGAGTATACCACCCCTGCCCCTGTGAATACAGGCCACAGCTTACCAATGTTCCTGCGATCAAGAGAAGGGAAAGACCCTTTACAGCCACCCAACTTCGGCTTGATCTTCCTGAAAACATTATTTTGCTATTATCAATTCACAAAAGGGAAAACGTTAGTCAGGCCAAGCAGGTCTGTCACCAAAAGAACTATAAAGACAAAAACAGATGCACCGACTATTGTTCCGAGCGCACCAGCACCTGCCGGTAATTGCTCTATTGTCTGGGCAAGGCGTAACACCTCAGCATCGGAAAGGTTATCCACCCTTTTTTGAGCTTCTACAAGGTCAATTCCCTGCCTTGCCATAGTCTGCTGCACATCCTCCCTCTGTAAAAATGTATTGACCATTGTTCGGTCTTCAGCCTGTTTGTTGATTTCTATTGACGTTTCAGTGGTGATCATCTGCGCCATTGATGTTTGGATTGAAATATTCAGTAATAGAAATGAAAAAACCGTAAAAATACAAATTGATTTAAAGATTGTCTGTTGCATACCTTCCTCCTTTGTTTTTATAATTTTGCTGAAAGACAACAAGCTATTTCTTTTAAATAACCTAAAAGCATTTATTATGCCAATATTTAATTTTTCTATAAAACAAAATTTTTTAAAAAAAGATTATTGAAAAATTATCATAACTTTTTAATTCGACTCACTCCAGCATAAATTCGGATAAAGCAGAATATCGGCTAAGCCATCACTCAAAAATTGCATTTTATGCCATTCAAAAATAACTTCGTATTTTTTGAAATCCAAAACACTATAGATTATACATTTTATCATCAGCGACGAGTAGGGTTTCAATAGAGCGATAATTTCCAAAATAATACTTCACTTAAAATCATCACGGATAACTGATGTCGATAATGCAATTAGTTATAACTTTTTGACTAGTCAAAATTTTCGAGCTCCTCATTAATTTTGAAGAAAATAAAAAATTCAGCGTTAGTTTTTTACATACCACATAGTTATATTTAACTAAAAGAGATTATATATAATTATTTCTATATTATTTAAAATATCAGTAATATCTATATTAGAAATTTTTACGTTTAAATTCAAAAGATTATATAAGACATTGCTAATTGGTACATTATTTGCCTTTTAAAAAGTTTGGCTCGAAAAACAGATATGCTTTAACAAATTTTTTAAAAGAGTTTTAATGAAAAAATATTTGATTATACTTTTTATTGCAATTGCTTTGTTTATAATTGGCTGCGGCATTCCAGACCTTCCTGGTCCTATTGGTATTCCCGGTATTTAATTAAACAACCCTTAAAATTAGAAGAAAGCACTATGATACAAAAAATCACTTCAAGAGCACAAACAGGAGCAGAGCAGGTATCGATGTTGATATTGAATCAGATAGGTGATTCCTTTAATAATTTTTACAACTGAGGGAGAATATGAAATCTCTAAATATTGTTTTAATAATTTTAATCTGCCTGTTTTTTCTTTTTGGATGCAATACAGTAGGAGTGGGTATTCAATGCCCGGGATCAAGGTGCTCTAATAGAACATATCATAAACATGACCCGCCACCTCATGCTCCAG
>JBDLJL010000447.1:0-1789 GCA_039714415.1 Bacteroidota bacterium | reverse complement strand
GTGTTAATTAGTGTAATTAGTGGATAAAATTAGTGTAATTCCCCGCTATGGCGGGGCAGGCTGTGGACGAATGTTGTTAAAAGGTGGTTTTTTGTGAAATAATTTCAAAAAAGCTTGCTTTTATTTCTGTAATTCATTATTTTTACGGAATTACAGAAACAAAACAGCAGTCTAATGAACTATTTAGATTTTAGGCAAAAAATGTTTGAACTTTCATGTTTTAATATTAATCAGGTTTATGCCTGGCATCCGCATTTTGATAAAAATAATCTTACAAGGTGGATAAAGAAAGGTTTGCTTGTTAGGTTAAAACAAGGATATTATACATTTCCTGAGTATAAAAACAAACCGGGGTTTTCATATTACTTTGCAAATAAAATATATAAACCGTCTTATATTAGTCTTCACACAGCATTATCATTTTACGGTATTATCCCGGAAGCAGTTGTCCAAATAACAAGTGTAACATCATTAAAAACAGCAATATTTAAAAATGATTTTGGAGAATATTCATACAAAACCATAAAAAATGATTTAATGTTTGGTTACGATTTAAAACAGCAGTCAGACTACCAAGCTTTTAAATTTGCCAAACCCGAAAAAGCATTACTGGATTTACTTTACCTTTATCCTTTTTATAATACAGTGCAGGAAATAAAAGAATTGCGTTTAGATGAGGATTTTCTTCATGATGATTTGGATATTGATAAATTGAAAAAATTTAACGATAAATTTAAAAACAAAGCACTTACCAAACGTGTAAAATTGCTTCTTAAAACTTTTGGTGTATGATAGAAATTGATTTAATAAAGAAATACTTTCCACAGCAAATTCAAGAAAATTCTGTTTATTATAAATATATGATAAAAGAATACATTCAATTGTTGATATTGGACTATCTTTCTTCAAGCTCTTATGTGAAAAAATTAACATTTATTGGTGGAACAAATTTACGCTTAGTAAAAGGAATTGACAGATTTTCGGAGGATATTGATTTTGATTGCAAAGACTTATTCGAAGAGGAATTTATTGAAATGACCAATAATATTTTAGAGTTTTTAAACAGAAACGGTTTTCATGCTATTACAAAAGATAGAAAAAATAAAAAATTGCAAGCATTTCGCCGAAGTATTTATTTTCCTGAATTTTTATTTGACTTAGGCTTGAGCGGGCATCGTGAAGAACGCTTTTTAATAAAAATAGAGGGCCAAGATCAATTGATTACTTATAAACCAATAATTGCAAACATTAAGGGTTGTGGATTCTATTTCCCATTTCCTGTTCCACCTGATGAAGTACTGTGTAGTATGAAAATATCAGCATTATTATCACGTAATAAAGGTCGTGATTTTTATGATGTTATGTTTTTACTCGGATTATCAAAGCCTGATTATAATTTTTTATTAAAGAAAAGTGGTATTAACAATCTGATAGAATTAAAACAATCTGTTACAATGTTGCTTAATTCGATTGACCTGAGAATAAAGATGAAAGATTTTGAACATTTGCTTTTTAATAAAGATAATAGTACCCGTATCCTCCATTTTGGAGAGCTTATCAGCGAATTGTAAATTATTCATGTTGAAAATACAATTGCCAGAATTACGGAATTATAGGCGAACCCTATTTTGATGTAGACTTTAATGAAACTTTTTACCTCTCAGATACAGGCCATCGCTGGGATGGATATAAAGTTATACTAAACTGTTATCAAATAAATCAAACGGATTTTAATATAATGCCGATGGATTAGCAAGTTAAGTAAAATGTATTTTCTGTTACTTGATAA
>JBDLJL010000446.1:0-1809 GCA_039714415.1 Bacteroidota bacterium | reverse complement strand
CCAACACAAAAATAAACCCCATAGAAAAAACGGGGTTTATTCGAGCCGTTGGCATTAATTAAAGAAAGACACTACTTATATGAATAGAATAATTTTGATTTTAACAGTTTTTGTTTTTTTAGTAAGTTGTCAAAAGACACCAAAAAAACCAAATACACAATCTAATTATAGCATTACTGCAAAACTTGACACAACAGACTTGTCCTTGGATTGCAAAATGCAAGTTGATTGGTTTAATTCTTCCGACACTCTCATTTCAGAAATACCTTTTACTTTCCAGTTGGACAGTGCAAAAACATTGATTAAAAACATCAAAGTAAACGATAAGGCTCAAAAATTTAGTTATGCATTAACGAAAACACACGGATTTGAGGGATTTATCTTAGAACTTCTTACCCCAATATCGCCGACTGAGAAAGTCAGTATTCGTATCGACTTCAAAACACAACCGAATGAATATTTTAGAGAACGGATGTTGTTTTATTCAGAGGATTTTCCATTTGTGCAGTATTCTGAAAACGGAAAGTTTAATTCATATTATCAAGTTCATTCTGACTATAAGGTAAAAATAATTTATCCAACAGAATTTAATATTGCAACGACTGGTCAAATTGAAAGCATTGATACAACAAATAATGAAATTACAGTAAATACAAATATAAATTCCGTTCCTACGTATGGATTTGTATTGTTAAAGGATGTGATATTGAGTGAGGATTATTCATCAGGTATTCTAATTAGGTCTTTCTTTTTTGAAAATGATGAAAAATGGGGTAAAAAACTTCTGGAACATTCAAAAAACATTATTGAATTCTACGTAGATACTTTGGGGTTTTATCCACAGCCTGTATTGACAGTAATTCCTGGATATCCAAAACCTTATGGTGGTTGGCCAGTTTGTCCAAATGTTGTGGGTATTCATAGAGGAATTGACTTGAAAAAGGAAAGAGCGGAAACACATGCTCATTGGATAATATCTCACGAGATTGGGCATCAGTATTGGGGATTTAATTATGTTTTAGAGCCATTGGATTATCCTCAATGGTTTGGTATCGGAATGGGAATCTACACGGATAGACTTTATGCAGTGCAAAATATCCCCGATTTTAATCATAGTAAATCATTTAGTAGTTCATATTTGCAAGTGATGAAAAAGGGATATAATACGACCATCATGCAAAAAAATGACTCGTTGGATAAACAAAATTTTGATTGGAATAATTCCGTTGAGCATGATAAGTCTTTTTCGGTTTTGCAAATGTTAGCCTATCAAATTGGAGAGGAGGATTTTTTTAAAATACTTAAATATTGTCTTGAAAATTACAAAGGAGTTAATGTAACCTTAGAAATATTTAAAAAAGATTGTGAAACAATTAGTGAAAGAAATTTAGATGAATTTTTCAAAACATGGTTTTTTACCAACGATTATTTAGAATACCAGATAGATACAGTTATTACAACGATGAATAATAATCAATACCAAAATGAAATTAAAATAAGTAAAATTGGTATAGCTAATATTTCCCAAGTAGAACTGGAAATCAATCTGGAAGGACAGAAAAGGAAAAGACTTAAATTTGACGGAAAAAAACAAAATGAAAGTCTAATCTTCTCAACAGAAAAGGCTATTACTAAAATCATTTTAGACCCAGATTTGAAATTGCTTTTAGTTAATAGAAAAGACTGGAATATGAATAACTAATGCCAACAATAAATATACGTAATGCGGGGCGATTTAGTAAATTTGAACATTAAAACAATTAAAAAACAACATTTCGGTTTGATAGTGAAGTGCCTTGAAATCCCGCA
>JBDLJL010000445.1:0-1843 GCA_039714415.1 Bacteroidota bacterium | reverse complement strand
GGAAGCGTGATGGTCGAGACTTGTTGGATAAAATAGAAAGGGTAATGCGTGAACGAATTAACTCTTGACATATAGCCTTCTCATGGAAGTATGTTTGATGTCCAAGGTTGATCGATTTAACCTGAAGGCAAGAAAGCAGCTTTTATAAATATTTGTACTTCCAACTTCAATGCCAGGGAAAAGTGGTAAATATTATCCCTGGCATTGATAATGATTAGAAACGTTTAAAAAAAGGCCCTGATACCAACATAAAAATTATGACTTGCATATTCGGCTTCTGCGGTATCAAATTTTGGATCTGCTGTTGCAAAATAACGATATTTTAAATCAAGAATGAGTGTTTCACTTATAGCGTAACCCACACCAGCGCCCACTTGATAAGCAAATACTTTATCTTCTTCACTTCCAATTGGGATTCCATTTACAATAAAATCATTCACTTCAACCTTAGCATATCCAATGCCAGCACTTATAAATGGTGTAAATGCACTATTGTTTGTAAAATCATAGTAACCATTCAGTAGCAAAGCATAGCTTGATGTATCTCCACCTGCAGTTACAGAGGAACCTACTCCGGGTACGTTTACTTGATCTATATCATTTTTTTGATAAGCAAGCTCAGCTTCCATCCTGATGTTGTTACCATAAGCGTATCCAACAGCTGCTCCAAACGCGATCCCTGTATCTGATTCAATCTCAAAGTTTCCGCCTTGATCAGTTACATCGGAATCAGTCGCTACTGCAGCTCCTATGTTCCCACTAAAATATGTACCTTCAGCATAAACAATAGTAGAAAAAGAAAACACCATTAGGCCACTAAAAAAACACAATACAAATTTTTTCATAATTACTCCTTTTTAAATTTATTAGTAGAAAACCGACCTCGAATTGCTATTTATTCGAGTACCGGATCATAGATTAAGAATAAAAGAAACCCTAAACTTTGATCCCTAAAACTGTACAGCATACTAAGTACTACCCCAAAATGAAAAAGCAGAGCAGTATGAGCAACAAAGCAAGCATAGCATTCAATGCCAACATTACCCTGCCAGCGATTAAAATAAAGTGATCATTGCAGAATTGGCATCCTGATTCAGGAACAGCACATATTTCTTCATTTGTTTTAATTGAATCATCTTGTTTCCTCCTTTTGTTAATAATAGTTTTGTCTTCTTAACTCCTGTATCGAAGGAAATGTTGCTTTTTCTAAAAAATGTATCAGAGAAAGTTTTTTTTATGCCGTTACATACAGAAACTTCCCAGAACTATCTTGCCTCAACCTTTGTTATTCATAAAGCCTCAAGATACGATATTAAAGACAAACGCCTTCCTGAACTCCATGAAAAATATTACCTAATAGGTATTGGATTAAGGCATACCCTGCTTGGGTTCCGCGAGTCTGATATTATAGGTGCTCTTGAAAATATTGTTTTCCTTGAACTTAAAAGAAGAAATTACAGTGTGTATCTTAACAAAATGAGAACAGAAGAAATTTTTTTATTTTCATTGCCTCTATTCTAATAATCTGTGGTGAGAACAGGAAGAAAATCCCATGAAAGAGAGATCCCCCTTTTTCTTGTATAATCAGTGAACCACTCAATTATCTCCTGTGTGGTAAGTTTTACCTGCTTAATCCCAAACACAGCATCTTTGGAATCTGGCAGATCCGGCAGGGGCCGGTTTGATGCAAAGGCAAAAACCATTTCATTGCCTGTTGTACCCTGGACTTCAAATTTAAAATCTTTTGAATAGGTATTGTTTGGTATGGCTGTAACTTCTCCTGCCCTGAAAATTTTATCCTGTTTTTCAAAATCATTGGGATAGATCCTGAATATGTTGTGCT
>JBDLJL010000444.1:0-1843 GCA_039714415.1 Bacteroidota bacterium | reverse complement strand
ACCTGATCCTAATAACTCTCTAAAGAAAGCTACTATAACCAAAATAAGGGCATAACCTGCTGAGTTGCCGAATCCATCTAATATTGCTGCCCATGGTTTATTTCCTAATGCAAATGCTTCTAGACGTCCCATTATGATACAGTTGGTGATGATTAGACCAACAAAAACTGAAAGTTGTTTACTTACATCAAAAGCGTAGGCTTTTAACACCTGGTCAACGATAATTACCAAAGAAGCCACGACGAGTAGCTGCACGATAATACGAATACGATTAGGAATTAAATTTCTCAATAATGAAATAATCAAATTACTAAATACCAATACAAATACAACAGCAATTGCCATAACAATTGCCGGTTTTAGTTGTACGGTTATTGCTAGTGCAGAACAGATACCCAGTACCTGAACCGTAATAGGATTATTATCATCAAGCGGGTCTGTTAATAATTTTATATTCTTCTTTGAGAATAATGCTTCGTTTTCTTCTGACATGATCTTAGTTTTTTTCAAAGTAGGGTAGATAGTGTTGTAATCTTTCTTCTACCATTATTGATAATTTATCGGATGTAATTGTTCCACCTGAAATAGCATCTACTCCGTGCTTATCATCAGCTTTTGAACCTCCTTTTACTGTTTTTACAGACACAAAACTGTTGGCTGAAAAATCTCCTGTTGTTTTGAGAAATTGTTCTCCAATAAACTGTTCTTCAAACCAGGTTTCTCTAATCTCGGCACCTAATCCCGGAGTTTCTGCAGCATGGTCAAACACTGCTCCCGTGATTGTATTTTCATCAGTATCAATGGCTAAATATCCCCAAATAGCATCCCATAATCCATTGCCTTGCAAAGGAACTACATAGGTTATTTTTCCTTCAATTTCTGCAATATAAATTGGGAACCGTTGTTTTGAAGGCTCTTTTTTAATTTCATTTTTTAGATTTATCTTAAAAGCTGCTACAGTAGGATTTTCATCAATCGTACCATCTGATTTTAGTGCCAATTCTTCCTTTATAAAGTCTTTATATTTAGCACCGGCATTTTCACGACTTTCATCAACACCAATGGTAGTTAAGATACTTTGCATCTTTTCATTTCTGATGTTTTCTTCCTGTAAAGGTTTTAAACTTGTTGCAGTGAAAGCCAATAAACCGGCTACCAATGTCACCAAGATTATGGTGAAAATAAAGGTATATGTGTTACTATTGGTATTCATGATTACGCTTTTTGTGTTTTAGATTTTCTCTTTAGTCGACGTTTGATATTACCCTCAATAACGTAATGGTCAATTGTAGGAGCAAATACATTCATAAGTAAAATTGCCATCATGACTCCTTCCGGGTAGGCACCGTTGAATACACGAACTAAAATGGCAATTACACCGATTAGAATACCGTAAATCCACTTTCCTTTGGTTGTTTGGGCTGCTGTTACAGGATCTGTTGCCATAAAGACTGCACCAAAAATAAATCCACCGACCATAAGGTGTTGCCACCATGGAAAATTCATCAGCGCATTAAGTCCCCATAAATTAAACATGAATGCAGTAAAAGCACCACCAATTATGGTAGCAAGCATAATACGCCAACTGGCAATTCCTGTAAAAATTAGAAAAGCACCACCAATTAATATCATTAAAACAGATGTTTCACCGATAGAACCGGGCATATATCCCATAAACATATCAAATACACTTAAGCTTGCTTCATTTCCAGAGGCGAGTGTTCCTAATACTGTTTCTCCCGAAACACCGTCTGTTATTGCAGCATCAGCTACCCATACCTTGTCTCCACTCATGCTTCCTGCGTAAGAAAAGAACGCAAAAGCACGTGCAAGAAGTGCGGGG
>JBDLJL010000443.1:0-1851 GCA_039714415.1 Bacteroidota bacterium | reverse complement strand
TCATACATCCGCTATCACCTTATATTTGTACACAAAACTTCTTCATGCGAACATTTCTAATATTTTTATTTACCGTATTGGGATTCATTGGTTATGCTCAGTCAGAAAAAGAACTTGACAAGCGTAATGGTTTTAAAGATATCAAGCTCCTTTCTGATATAACAACCTACGATGGTCTTGAATATACTAAGCCGCTGAAAAACAATCCCGGCCATTCAATTTACAAGGCTAAAAAAGGTAATTATGAAAGTATTGGTGATATTGATATATATAACCTTGTGGTATATGCTTATAAAAACCAGGTTTACCAGATAAATATTACAACAAAAAAAGAAGAGAAATTGTTCCGAAGCCTTGAAAAAGCCTTTGGTAAGGTAAACACCTCACTAATAACACCAAATCCATATTGGGACGGCGAAAATGTTAGGCTTATCTATATTGTAATAGGCTCTAAAAAAATAACTTTAAGCTATCAGTCAAAGAAAATCAGGCAAATAATAGCCTCCGATAAAAAGAAAGCTGTCGAGAATTTAACTACAGAGTTCTAATACCCAGGCTTTACGTATTACTCTTACAGTACTGATGCATGGCAGCATTAAGTCTTAGATCACAACCATGACCAGGAAAAGTAAGTTATTGATTTATGATAGATAAATCATGCTTGATCACCTGACAAGCTTATATTTGTACCATGGTTATGCCATGCTTTGCTACACCTGGAGAATGTATATCAGAAATAAATTAACAATAGTCTGTGAACGATAAATTTTTTATAAAATGAACAATATTGCAGTTATAGGTTCCGGTACAATGGGCAATGGGATTGCTCATGTTTTCGCTCAAAATGGTTTCCATGTAAACCTCATCGATATCTCGACCGAAGCACTTGATAAAGCTTTGGCAACTATCAACAAAAACCTTGATCGCCAAATAAAAAAGGAAAAAATAACCGAGGATGACAAAAACGCCACCTTAGAAAATATTAAAACCTTTAATACCATAAAAGAGGGTGTTCATGATGCTGATCTGGCAATTGAAGCAGCCACTGAAAACATTGACTTAAAGCTTAAAATATTCAAAGAGCTTGACACAGAGTGTAAAGATGGTTGCATCCTGGCCACCAATACATCCTCTATTTCAATAACTAAAATAGCTGGGGTTACAGGGCGTCCGGATAAGGTTATCGGAATGCATTTTATGAATCCTGTACCTGTAATGGCGCTCGTAGAAATTATTCGTGGCTATAATACTTCTGATACTGTTACAACTAAAATTATGTCGATTTCAGAGAAGTTGGGTAAAGTACCAGTAGAAGTAAACGACTATCCCGGCTTTATAGCAAACCGTATCCTGATGCCTATGATCAATGAAGCCATTTATTCCCTTCATGAAAGTGTAGCAGGTGTAAATGAAATTGACACAGTGATGAAATTAGGCATGGCCCACCCTATGGGTCCGTTGCAATTGGCAGATTTTATTGGATTAGATGTCTGTTTATCAATTTTAAACGTTCTATATGAAGGGTTTGGTAATCCAAAGTATGCACCATGTCCCTTGTTGGTAAATATGGTAGAAGCAGGTCATCTGGGAGTAAAATCAGGAAGTGGGTTCTACTCCTGGGGACATGGTACTAAAGAATTAATTGTTGCAGAAGGTTTTAGAAAATAATACAAATTGAAAAGGATCATAATAATAATACTTGTGCTGACCAGCACATATAAAGTAAACGTATGGGCTCAGACCGGCACAATACCACCACCTGCTCAGTTAGATCCTGAAGTAATCGAGTTGATTGAGCATGCTAAAGCAGCCATGCAGCAGGAAAAATATGAGTTAGCCAACAAGTATTTC
>JBDLJL010000442.1:0-1859 GCA_039714415.1 Bacteroidota bacterium | reverse complement strand
TAATGCCCGCTCAGCCGTTGAAGAAACCATTGTCTTACATTGCTCGCACCATTTGGATTCAGTGACCTCTTTAAATATCATCGTTTTCTCTGCGGGAGGAGGGATGTCTTCTATGATACGTCCACTGGGGTGTAGATCTGATAATGACTTAAAAATCAGTATATTACGTTAGTGCGCTGCCAGTTTTATGAAAAATTATCAGCAAAAACTTGAAAAGAGCAGAACTCAGGATCAAAATAGATGTTCGAATAAATAAATATCAAGTGAGCCTACTCTTATGTCATTATCTCATCCAGTACAAATAAAAAACAAGCTATGTAGCAATTTTTTTGATCGCATTGATCATTTTCTAAATAATACCCGCAATGTTCAAAAAAATTATGATTCCTTTGAAGAAGCTGAAAAAGCAATAAAAGAGCTGGTTGGAGAATTAGAAAAATCCATGGTTCAGGAAACATTATCTAATTATGATATTGATGTGCCTATTATTGAATATGAGGGGAAAGTCTACCATCAGGTTATTCGCAGTGAACAAAGCTACCTAACAGGTGCAGGCAAGATAAGTCTTGAGCGTTCATTATATCGTGCAGATGGCCGTTGTATTTGTCCATTAGAATTACAGGCAGGAATTGTTGAAGATTTTTGGACACCTTCTGCTGCTCGCCTGGGATGTTATGTCAGTGCTCATCTTTCACCTTATCAGGGTGAAAAACTCTTTAAAGAATTTGGTCATTTACAACCATCAAAAAGTTCCCTGAATCGTTTGTCTACAAAATTGGGGGATCAATGGGATAACAACCTGTCACAGTTAGAGCAGGCATTGTGTCATGAGCTAGTCATACCGGAAGGTGCCGTGACTGTCAGCAGCTCTCTGGATGGTATCATGATCCCACTGAATAAAAAAATTGAAAATGGCTATCATTTGCTTGAGTTACCAGAGCAGGCAAGCGAAGAAGAGCACAAAGACCATCAAATAAAAAAGTCAAAGGCCTTTTATCGAGAAGCGAGTTGTGCTGCGATTAACTTTTATGATGCAGATGGAGAACGGCTAAAAACAGTACGTTTTGGGCGTATGCCGGAAGAAGGTAAAAAAACACTCAAGGGCTTGATCCAGGAAATAATGAATAGCATTGTCTCTAAGCAGCCAGAGATTAACATCGTAAAGATAGCCGATGGTGCTGTAGATAACTGGCGATTCCTGGGAGAACAATTGCTTCCTGGAATTGGAACAGAGCTGTTGGATTATTTTCATGCCAGTGACCATCTCAATGATGCCCTTGAATCAGCTTATGGCAAAGACAGTAGCAAAGCAAACTCTCAATATCAAAAATATAAAGCCCTATTAAAAAATGAAATGGGCGGCATAGAAAAAGTGATCAATACATTGCGGTATCTGAGCAAAAAAGACCCTGAAAATAAAAAGCTGGCCACTGAATTAAATTATTTCAGAAATAATCGCCATAGAATGAAGTATGCTCAAGCTATTGAAAACAAATATCCCATTGGCTCTGGTGTGACAGAAGCAAGCTGTAAAACATTAATCACCCAAAGAATGAAATGTGCTGGTATGCGTTGGGACATAAAAGGTGGTCAGGGTGTTTTAACTGCACGCAGCTTAGTACAAAGTGAGCAGTTTGATAAGGGCTGGGAGATACTTTCGGACAATTATATAAAGAAGATTACTTTACCAGAAAATGTGGTTGCGTTTAGGAAAAAATAAATTTATGTTGGGGTGATTTTATCAGAATTGGGTCTACACCCCACTGCATTAATATGATAAACACCTTTTTTCTTATCTTGATCGCCTTGGTGAACTGTGTCTATCCTGATATACCCAGGTTTTCCTTTGGGATCAGGTT
>JBDLJL010000441.1:0-1863 GCA_039714415.1 Bacteroidota bacterium | reverse complement strand
GAAATATGGTGGGATCAACGCAGTTCTATCCTCGATCCTTTTCTGAAAATTATAAACAATTATGTAAAACCCGATTTCGGAATAGACTTTGCCTACGAGGATATCAGAAAAAACAAAGGATTAACATTCATACACAGAAAAACTGAAAATCAGGATATTTACTTTGTAAGCAACATTCAGGACAGAAATATTTCCTATGATATAGATTTCAGGGTAAGTAATAAAGAAGTATGGAATTGGAATCCGTATAATGGTGAAATAAAACAATTGTTCAATTTCTCAAAATCAGCAAACGGAACAAAAGTGCCTATAAAATTAGCACCATGGGAATCAACATTTATTGTATTTGAGCAGGATATCCAAACATCTTATGTAAATAAGACTAATATGAATAAAATTACCGGTTTGAACAATAGAGTTGTTTCAGCAGAAATTATCCATAATGGTTCTTATTATTTGAATATTGTAAATAATTTGGAAGATATATTCATTACCAAAGATATAGAGGATATACCTGCCCCGCTTCTAATAAACGGGAAATGGAAAATAACTTTTGAAAGCGAACATTTTCCGAAAATTGAAAAAGAAGTAAACAATCTTTCTTCATGGAGTGATACTCCTGACACTAAGTATTTTAGTGGCACGGGGGTTTACGAAATTACTTTTAATTTACCGGATGATTACATAAAAAAAGACTTGAAACTTGAATTAGACTTAGGTAAAATAGGAAACATAGGCGAGGTTTTTGTCAATGGTAAAAATGCAGGAGTTATATGGATGAAAGGACAAAAATGCAATGTTACAAATTTGGTCCGCAAAGGGAAAAATCAACTAACTGTACTTGTTACAAATACAAACATCAACAGGGTATCGGCATTTTCAGGTATTACACCTCTGCCGGATGATATGCTTAACAAGTACGGGAAAGATCACCCTGATAACAGATACCCACGGGAATTCGGGTTTGAACCATTACCTCCATCGGGTTTGATGGGCCCGGTTAAGATATGTCCGGTGAGGATTTTAAAAATTGATATTAATAATTAAGGTCATATTATGAAAAAAACAGTTTTGTTGGCTATAGTAAGCTTTGTAATAAACTCAGTTTTATTTGCCCAAACCGAATTGCCGGTTTATAAAAACGCCGATAAAAGCATAACTGAACGTGTTAATGATTTGTTAAAACGAATGACATTGGAAGAAAAGGTTGATATTGTTGGCGGCAATGGCATGAAAACCATGGCAAATAAAAGGCTTGGAATACCTGAAATGATTATGACCGATGGCCCTCTGGGGCCCAATACCAAAAAACACTCTACCAACTATTCGGCGATGATAAATCTGGCTGCCACATTTAATACTGATTTAATGTATAGTGTAGCCAAAGAGATAGGAGCTGAAACACGTGTTTACGGACGCAATATGCTACTGGGGCCAAATATTAATGTTGCACGGGCACCACATGGAGGACGTGTTTTCGAAGGCTTTGGCGAAGACCCCTATCTTATTTCAGAAATGGTAGTACCTTATGTAAAAGGTGTTCAAAGTAAACGTGTTATCACCTGCACTAAACATTTTGTTGCAAATAATCAGGAATGGAACAGGTTTGATGTTAGTGCCGAAATAGATGAACGTGCACTACGCGAGATTTATTTCCCTGCATTTAAAGCTGCTGTGCAAAAAGCAGATACATGGACAATAATGGCGGCATATAACAGATTTCGTGAAACATATGCCTGTGAAAATAATTACCTTCTTCAGGATGTATTGAAAGATGAGTGGGGCTTTACAGGTGTAACAGTTTCCGATTGGGGGGGAGCTCGTTCAACTGCTCCAATGGCTAATTCGGGATTGGATTTAGAA
>JBDLJL010000440.1:0-1876 GCA_039714415.1 Bacteroidota bacterium | reverse complement strand
TTATTTAATTCAAAGCTATTTCAACACAGGGGGGGGAACCCTCAAAAACAATTTTATGTGCATCAAGCCGATAACGACATGCCCGATACGAAATACCTAAAATTTTAGCCAATTCACGTTTGGAATGGGCATACTCACAGGCGTCTAAAATTTCTGCTTTTTCAACTTCTTTAATATAATCATCTAAATTTTGTTCAGGTTGGCGTTCGTGAAAACTGATGCAGTCTAATGAATCTTCATTTTTTACAATCCATTGCATAAAATCCTTTACAAGGGATGAGATACAGCTCTTTTTCTTTTCGGCTATTTGAATGACTTGGATTAACAACTTTTGATTGACTTGTACGGTTAAATACTCTTTCATAATTTTCTCCAAAGAATCAACTTACCAAAATATCAAATATTTTGTTCCACCAGATAAATACAGGGATGTAATAAGATTACGCGCCATATTTCCCCTCCTTATAAAATTAATAAATTATTGTTTATCATATATTTTTTAATAAAAATTTTTATTGCAGTTTACTCATTTCATGACCCATATGCTCCATAGCCGCCCGCACCTTATTGTCCATCATGTATACTGTCTCCTTCATCATGACTCCTGGTAGCTCTGCAGATGCAGCTTCTAACCGTTTAAGATCCGCTTCCATTCCCTCGGGTATTTTCCCCTGTTTATATTCCGGGTAGTTTTTTTGAAATTCCTGTAGCCCAGGAATTAATTTTTTCATGTCTTCTGTATAAACCTCAATAGCAGCAACAACTTCATCTGTATTTTTTGCATCGGCAAGCCCATTTACATAGTCTTCAATAACACTGGTTTGATTTCTAATAATTGATTTAGCTTTATTACTTTCATCTGAACCACAGGAAACAAGAAACACAGTTAACAATACAACAGCTATAACTCCATAAATTCGTGTCATAAAGTTCTTTCCTTTTGTTAAAAAAAATAGATATCATTGATCCTAAGTCCGGTATAAAAAAATTATGAAAATTTATCTTCAATATCTTCGCCAGCAGATTATACTTTTTTCTTGCCTTTGTTCCCTTTTCCTTTATTTTTGGATGGATGTTTCATTTTTTTGGAGATTTCACCCATATCATGATTACGCTTTAAAGAATGAAACTCTTGTGACCCAGCTTTAATACCAAGGCTTTTTGCCAGGACTCCCCAACCTTTTTTATTTCTGTATCTTTCCATAACCTGGCTGGTTGACCTTGAGGACATTTCACCATAACGGAATATCATGTATGCATCGGCAGGATTTGTGACATTTTTTAGAACTGCATCAATCTCAACGTTACCTACTTTAAATCGGGTTGCCAGTCTTACTCTGAACCCTGATGGATCTGCTTCAGCTCTGATATTAAAATTTTTCATCCAGTCAAAATCACCTGCTATAGCAAATGCTGAAGAAAAAAGTGTAATCACTGAAATGATAAAAAATGTTTTTAATGTTTTCATTTAAAATTCCTTTAAAAAAAATTGTTGAAGACTATTTATTTTTATATCACGCTTCCAATAATGCAAATAATGCACCAATTAGCGATATCTTATATAACCTTTTGAATTTAAACGGATTAATTTCTAATATTAATATTGCTGATATCTTAAAAGACATAGCAATAATTATATTTAATCTCTTTTAGTTCAATACCACTATGCAGCATCTAAAAAGCTACCGCTGAATTTTTTGATCTTTTTAGCCTTTTGATTTAATAAAGTATTATTTTGGTATCTTTTAGATTTTCGATCCATCAAAGCTCATGACATGGATAATTATCATTGAGCGTGATCAGGGCATTATTTTTAAATATTATATCGTTTGATATTGCGTCAGGTCCTATTAGGAATAAGGCAAGTAAATTTCTT
>JBDLJL010000439.1:0-1879 GCA_039714415.1 Bacteroidota bacterium | reverse complement strand
AGTTTGTAATTATAAAGTTTTGCGTAGGTTGCTGCAATTCTTTGATAAGAATTCAGTACCGTATACGTGGCATCAATTTGATTTCTGTGCTGAATATTAAATTGGTAATAAACCAAGCAACTATCATATTCACCTAAAGACTCAAATGCAGATGATATTTGGTTATTTGAAATAGCCACATATTTTGAATTTTTCAGTTTGAGAAATATGTTGCTGGCTTTTTTGTGATATTGAATTGATTGTAAAAAATTGGATTTCCAACTTTCAATATTTCCCAGATAATGGAAGGAGTAGGCAAGGAGATCATTTTCCTCTGTTTTTTCTTTAATATCTATATATTTTAGAAAAGCTTTTTCGGCAGAAAGGTATTCAGCCGATTTATAAAATGATATTCCTTCTTCATAGTAAGTTATAGAGTCCTTCGGTTTGTCAATTTCTACACTCTGTTTATGTAATTTATCAAAAATACCAGCTTTAACTGATGAGAAGCAAGTTAATCCTGATATTAATATTATTAATATTTTAAAGTATGCTGAACTCAAATTACAATATAAAGTAACATTTATTGGTTTTTAAAAATCAAAGTTATTCTATTTTGCTGTAACCTAACACTTTCACTTGTTTGTATTAAAACTCAATCCTATAACTTATATTAGGGACAACAATTACTTGACTGGTATTTTCAATTTTCTCTTCTTTCAAATTATACTGATACAAATAGTTTGATGGCGAGGCGGTGACATTTTTAATTTGTATTGCCCACACACTTGAATACTTCTTTTTATTTTTTCGATATAAAATGGTTATGTCGAGGAAAAAATCAGTCGGGTTTTGACCTACATATGGATTGCTCCAATCGTAATATATTTCTTGTGAGTGAAGCGATAATTCCTCATCAACAGGAACAATGCGATGGCCTCCCGCTATTGTTGCCCTGAGGTTTAAACCTAGAGTTTGTGTTTTGTCAGGTTTCTTGCTAAATATAAATTCTTTACCGCCAAGCACTGTAATCACAAAGTTTTTGTTAAAACGTGAATTATATGTTTTGCCATTGCCACCGGTATATTTAGAATCGAAAAGTGAGGCCGTTGCCAGATAATAGTAATTATTTTTCAGAAAACGCTCTAAGGTAAAATCAATGCCAATGTTTGTACCTGTGCCTTCACTTACAAGGCTTTTGTCGAAAGCATATTCCTGCTCAAAATTTATCATCGACCATGTACTATCGGCAATTACAGGTATATTATAAAGGTATTGAAAATAGGGTTCTATTTTAATTCGGAGGTTTGGATTAATGAAATAATCGTATCCAATAACAAAATGATGAGCCTTTGAGAATTCCAGATTTTTATTGGGCAACACAATGTCCCCCTCCAAATTAAATTGATAGAAATATATTTTTAAGGGTTCAACCTGACTATGATTTCCATAACCAAAACTCAAGGTATTTTTGTTGTTTATTTTGTATTTTAATCCAATTCGTGGCTCGATCGAATACTTTTTGTTAATCACAAGGTATTGAGCATGAAGTCCAAAATTAAGAAGCAATTTTGGGCTCAGTTGGTATTTTGATTGTGTGTAAGCCTGAAAAAGGAAACTATTGTCTTTTTCATTAACATAATCTATCATTTCGCCATCATTTCTTGCTGAGGTGTAAGTATTGTAAAAGATATTATTTACGATTAAACCACTTCTGTTTGTGTGTCTTGCACTAATCTTTTTATTAATAAATGTAGAGAATGTAAATTTGCTTTCCGTATTTTTACTATATAAGGTATCTTCCAGAATTAATTGATCATTTAATCGTTGCATATCCATTAAAAAACTATGATTTGAGGCAACAAAAGAAGAATATAGGTAAGTAGATTTATTGATAATC
>JBDLJL010000438.1:0-1879 GCA_039714415.1 Bacteroidota bacterium | reverse complement strand
CAATCCTTAGCTGGAGATAAACATAAACTTAAAACTCTACGTGAAAGTGGCAGGGGCACACGTGATTACCCTGAAATTGATGGGTATATCTATGATACATGGTACTTTTTAAATATCTTTATTAGCATAGATTAACAAGACATTTTCAACACTCCGGATCTAACCCGAATCTTACTGACCAAAGCTGATACAGCTATTATTTATTAATGAAATTTAATAAAAAGGTAGGCTGATATTTATGTGTTTAAAGGAAATGAAAATCAATTTCAACTAAACAAATAAACGGATGAAGAAAAACTTTTTTCAAAAAAAAGTGTGACAATTTCCGTTTTTGGGTATTAATAAGTAGGAGATGGCAGGAAAAAACGATGAAATATTAATTGAAGGGATCAAAAAGCAAAACGAAAAAGTGATTGCTGAGATATATAATCTGTTCTTCCCTTCTGTAAGGCAGTTCATTTACAGGAACAATGGCAGCTTGGACGATGCCAGGGATATTTTTAATGATGCTATCGTAGTAGTATTATTAAAAGCACGCGAAAACACCCTGGATCTTAAATGCTCCTTTAAAACCTATATTTATGCAATTTGTCGAAATCTCTGGCTGAAAAAGATAAAATCAGAGAAGGTAGATATGATTAGTTATGAGGAGATAGAAGATACTATTTACTCTGCCGAACTAATCGAGGAGGAGCTTTACAATATAAGTCGTGCACACCTTTTATACCAAAAACACCTGGTCAGGATGAGTTCTGCATGCCAGAAGCTTCTGGAATCATTTCTTGATGGAAAATCTTTCAGGGAGATCACTGAAGAAATGAATTTTGAAAATGAAAGTTATGCTCGAAAGAGGAAATACAGGTGTGTGAAGCTTTTGATAAAGAGAATTAAATCTGACCCGGATTATAACACGATATACCACGATGACAAAAATGAATAAATATCTTGAACAATTTGAGGCTTATCAAAATGGGGACATGAACCCTGAAGAGATACAGGCTTTCCTGGAGGCATTGGAGCATGATCAGGAAATGCTTATTGCCTGGAATGAATATTTGGATATGATGGATGCTTTCTCAGACAAAGAAGCTGTATCATTAAGGGGTAAACTTGAAGGTGCTTTTTACCAACAGCAAGATAATAAAGTAAGGTATATATCTCAAAGTAAATGGTTTAGGCTAACTTCTGCAGCCCTGGTCATTGCTGTAATGGGGGCACTATTATACTTTTTCTGTGCAAATAATAATGAATTCCTTGGATTGGCTGACAATGAAATAGAAGAAAATACAGACAGTATTAATATTACTAAAACAATATTCAAGGATAGCTTACAAGCTGATACAATAATTGTAATTGAAACACCTGATATTGAAAATATTATTACCCCCGAAAAACAAACAGCTTCTATCTATGACGGGGAGCAATATCAGATCTCCCCTGTTTTTGCAGAATTGCTAAACAATGTATATCGTAGCTCTTGGTTTAAGTTGAACACCCCTGAAGACTCAGCAATGTTTTTTCCGGGAGACAGCCTGGTATTTTCCTGGGAAACCAACATTGAAGATCAGTTATACTTTGACATTCTGGACCGTAATGGCCAGGTAATATATAAACATCCCAATCCTATTAGCAGTCCATGGACATACAGGCCAGATCTAGTACCGGCAATTTATATGTTTCGCTTTGCAACGGAAGATCAGCCTGTTTGGTTGGGGGTTATGGTTGGGGGGTAAGGGAATATATATGAAGAAATTTTATGTGCTAATTTTCTTTACAATCCCTTTATTATTGAGTGCTCAAAAGGGAATTATTTCTTTTATAGAGACAAATTTCTATTCTCCTTATTTTATTGTAGGCCAGCATTATTATGATCAAAAAG
>JBDLJL010000437.1:0-1883 GCA_039714415.1 Bacteroidota bacterium | reverse complement strand
GGGGAGGTGTTATTTACAAGATGGTTTAATTGTTTGTTTCCAATAGTTTTTGTATCCTGAAGAAATCTGGCATCCAAATACTCCACCTTCGGATAATAATCCTTAAGTCCAGGTGGGTTGTATTTTCAACTAAACATATAATATCATTTAATGCTGAAGAATGTTTTATAATAAAGGTCGTAGTTTATATAATGTAATATGGCTGTATGGTATATTGAGATTCTCATACTCAATGTTTTAATAAAAAAAGCAGAGCCAAATAAATGACCCTGCCTTTGAAGTTGAGATTATGCTAAATGGTTACGGAACCTGTTTTTTAATCCTTACAAATTTATTACAGTGATGACAGGCAATAGCAAGGTTTAAAACTATACCCTTAAAAATTATTTTACCACAGTCAGGGCAGTATGTCTTTAATTCTTTATACTGAGTATGGTTTGGTTCCGTTTTCATGTTTTTTCCCTACTGACTCCAGCAAGACCTAAAAGGCCAAGACCAAAAAGGAGCATTGTGGCTGGTTCGGGGATTTCGGGGACTCCAGGAAATATTTCACTTTCAGTGCCTTCGATTCCCACAGTAAATCCATTCCAGTATTCATTGGATAAACTTGTCCAAGTGACTGTGTCAAATGTCCCTGTAAATCTTAAAGTTCCATGAGGTTCTCCTGTACCAAGTAATTGATACTCGAAATTACCACCTCCCAAATCCACAATATTTTTATATGATGTACCAGATCCCCAATATCCATTATCATTACCATCACTAGAATGTCCAAAACTCAGAATTTCAAAATCTTGATCAAATGCATACCCATTGCCATTAAGGCTTACATAAGAAAAAACGGGATTAGCAATTGCTTCAGAAAAAGTTAACGTCTGACTGCCTGCGTGTTGGAGTGCAACGATATCAGTCCCAGTTGGGATATTGTCTACTTTATCACTGGTATAAGGTGACGTTGCAGGGTTCCTGCCTGAATGGCCGTTTTGCCAATAATCAATACCACCAGATGCCTGAAAAAAACCTATCCCTTGCGGATTATTGTATGTAATATCAACAGTAGCTGTCGGAGTAGTGATGGTTCCGAGCCATGTATTTCCGGCTAAACTCGATGCTTCAGTCCAGTCAGTCCAGTAAACAGTACTAGCAGAAACATTTGTACTAATAAACATTAAAACAAGTAATAAAATCCCTCTGCCTGTCCATTTAGTAAATTGCATTTCTCAGCCTCCTATATTTTTATTTGTTAATATAATAAAATTCTTAAAATTAAAAAAATAAATTTTTTAATAAAAAGCTCCTCTTTTTTTTATAACAATTAAATTTGTGCAGCCAGTTACCTTCCTATAAGATCCTTTGGTTTTTTACCCCTGTTTCACAACAGATTTGGCTTTGTATTACAAGTTGAAGTTCAGGTATTAAGAATATACCGCTAACTCTCGAAATGCAGCACAAATATCATATTTAGGTAAACCACAATACGTATATTGCAAGAATTGTACCCAGGTTTTGGAACTCTCAAGAGTATCAATTGGTAGTATTTACAGCTATTTAAGGTAATTTTTTACTGAGAAATAAATGTAATAAAACAGATAAAAAATGTAACAATTATGGGTAAACTTTTACCTAATGAATGAAAGATATGGAGTTTTACCAAATGTTAAAATCAAAATTCCACTATATAGAAAAACACACCATCAAATAAATAAAATTCTTACTAAATTTTATTGGAGATAAAAACCATTCATCCAATTCAATCCCATCTCTTAAATTTTAATTAAGACAAGAGTTATGATTACTTCCATGAGAAGGCTATATGTCAAGAGTTAATTTATTCATAAATTACCTTTTTTTTATTCCATCCAACAAGTCTCGACCATCATGCT
>JBDLJL010000436.1:0-1890 GCA_039714415.1 Bacteroidota bacterium | reverse complement strand
CATTTGCGTACACTTTTATTTAAGCACCTAAAACACGGATATAACCGACTTTCCATAAAATTAATGTTAATGTTTGTTAAAACAAAAAATCAAAACCGTACACCACATTGCCCAATTTTGGGCACTTCTTTAATCTGTCTCAAAACGATACAACGCCACAACCCTAGCTGCCAGACACATACAAACATTGGCCTTGATTTTGATCAATGTTTTTTGATCAAAAATTTAAATTCTTGGGGAACTCATATTGGGGAATATGAGTATGGGTAAATTAAATATTCATTCGGTAACTTTTATGAAAACATTACACATTTACTATAAATTTAGGTAATAATTACAAAAACAAAAACAACGCTTTTGTTTTCATAAATACTTTTGACTTGGTTTACCCTCCCTTTCAATTTTAATTTAAACTTTAAAAAAAATATTTAAAAATTTTATGGGGTATTTTCTTTTTATACCTTCATGGAATAGAAAAAGGAAATTTTAATTGTTTGGGAACTCATATTGGGGAATATGAGTATGGGTAAATTTGCTCACTTTTTGTGAGCATCCCGATAAAGAAAATGTTAACTTAAATCGAATTTATGAGATATAAGTTTTACAGTTTCTCAATCGGGGCAAATTCATTCGGTAACTTTTATGAAAACATTACACATTTACTATTAAATTTAGGTAATAATTACAAAAACAACGCTTTGTTTTCATAAATTACATGCTTTGTTTGTCCCAAAAGGACACTGAGCCTGTCGAAGTTTACCCTCCCTTTCAATTTTTTTGATAAAAATATAATTGTGAATTTTCCCCTCTCCGGGAATTAGCTCACTCATTATATTATCCTGAATTTCAGGATTTTAATTAACATATTTATTAACTAAACCTTTTTTTTATGAAAAGATTGAACTTATTTTTAGCATTCCTGTTTACCATAGGAATGTTTGTGGTTCATGCACAGACTTCAATAACTGGAACAGTGCTCGACAATAATGGCGAAGCAATTCCAGGTGCAAACATCAGGGTGAAAGGATACTCTGATATAGGAACCATTTCCGACCTTAATGGTACGTACACATTAAGTGTACCTGCCGAAGCTACAACACTGATCTTCTCTTTTGTGGGTATGCAAACCCAGGATGTAGAAATTGGTGGACAAACAACTATTAATGTTACACTTGAAAATGAAGATGTGGGCATTGATGAAGTTGTGGTAACAGCCTTGGGTATTAACAGAGAAGAAAAATCCTTGGGCTATGCAACTACAAGTGTTGATGCTGACGAAGCACTTCAGAAAACCGAACCTGATATGTTGCGATCCTTACAGGGGAAAATTCCAGGTGTTAATATCAGCGCTTCTGCCGGTGACCCTGGTGGGGCGACACGTATTACCATAAGAGGGAATTCTTCTTTTACAGGAAATAATCAGCCACTTTTTATTGTTGATGGCATTCCTTACAGCAATGATCAATACACAACAACAGAGCAATCTAGTAGTGGTGGAAATTACGGAACAGGAATTTCTACTTTAGACCCAAACAGCATTGAAACGGTAACAGTACTAAAAGGAGCTGCTGCATCAGCAATGTATGGATCAAGAGCTGCAAATGGAGTAATTTTGATAACAACAAAATCAGGGACAGCTTCAAAAAAGGGTCTGGAAATAGAGTATAACACTGCTATGAACTGGGAGGAGATTAGTAACTTACCTGATTACCAAAATACTTATGGTAACGGAACTAATTTTAATTTTGTACCTGCAAATGGTTCTTGGGGAGCAAGATTCGATTCACGCGACTCTATTGGAATATGGAATGATTATGCTGCTGCATTTCCTGAAATGGGGGACAGTATTCCCTGGCAGGCATATCCGGACAATGTAAAGAATTTATTTGA
>JBDLJL010000435.1:0-1898 GCA_039714415.1 Bacteroidota bacterium | reverse complement strand
CTGAGGCTATAATAAAGTGGTAATGTTCGGATTAGGCTTCCGCTTATGGCGGAACAGGTTATGCCTGAGTCGAATTATTTAAACAGGCTTTTGCCTGTGGTAAAAGGATAAAAGCTTGGTGCAGCGTTTCAATATTGCAACAATCCTAGTGAGAACCAGGCTTTTAACATTTTACAAATCTTTGATAATATCTTTTATTTCCTGGTCAGAAATATCGTCCTTGTCGCCCTTGTTATAAATTGATAGCAGGTAAACCTTTTCGTTTACAATTTTGACCTGGGTTATCACACGTCCACCACCACGTTTACCTTTACCTTTTGATTTTATGGCCAGTCGGATTTTATATACATCGCTACCCAAATGAGTTCCTGTAGTTGGATTTTCGGTCAGCTCGCTGCCAAGTGTTTCAATCTCATTTTTTAGGGATGGGTATTTTTTCGACAGCTTTTTTGCCTCTTTCTTGAAATTTTCGGTCAGTTCTACACTATAGCTCATTGATGAAATCTTTTAAAGTTGTCGATTCCATTTTCCCTTGCTCAATGAGTTCTACTTCTTTAAGCCCTTGTTTAATACTTTCTTTTATTTCTTCATTGGTAGGTTCAATATAACCATGGTTTTCAACTTTTACAAAGTCAAAATTTTTGATTAGTTCCAAAAAGAAAGCAAGCTTGCTGTCTTGTATTTTTAAAGTTACTTGTGTCATAATAAAAACCTCTTATGTTGTGTAGGCCTGTCTTGTTTTAAAATCCCTGATATAAGTATCAATTAAATCAAAAAGTGTCCTTTTTTTGTCCGGTTCAAGTAATTGCAGGTTTTTGATGCGTTCCAAAGTAGTTTTGTCAAACTTTGAGTTTATGCCTTCCCCTACAAGGTTGTCCAAAGAAACGCCAAATGCATCGGCGATTTTTTTAGCAGCATCAAGCGACGGTACAGCTTCGTCCCTTTCGTATTTCCCGATCATTACACGTGAAACACCGCTATTTTCAGCTAAATCAGTTTGTGACCACCCTTTATTGTTCCTTAAATCTGTTATTATTTTTCCAGTATTCATATCTTATAAGCGACAAAAGTATTTAATAATTACTTGATATTGCAAATATACGTAATTATAAGATAAAAATAAATCTAATATTTTTTGCAGAATTGTAAATAAAAGATATTAATGTATCTAATATTTACATTTTTATTTTTTTAATAATTTTTTCCAATGGAAATAACTCCCGATCATTACACGTGAAACACCGCTATTTTCAGCTAAATCAGTTTGTGACCACCCTTTATTGTTACTTAAATCTGTTATTATTTTTCAAGTGTTCATATCTTATAAGCGACAAAAGTATTTAATAATTACTTGATATTGCAAATATACGTAATTATAAGATAAAAATAAATCTAATATTTTTTGCAGGATTGTAAACAAAAGATATTATTGTATCTAATATTTACATTTTTATTTTTTTAATAATTTTTTCCAATGGAAATAACCGAAATAAAATCCCATTTTTTATTTTCATCCCAAAATTTTGGCAAAACATAAACACCGGTATTTACTCTTTTCTTTTTCCTGTTAGAACTGGAATATACAATAACATCAACTTTGCCGGTTCCATCATTTCTTAGATACTTTGAGTAATTAAATGCAATCCAATAGGTAGTTTCCATGACTTTTAATTAAGGTTTTAATGGTCTGTGCCCCAACTGTGCCCCAATTTATTTCTTTAGGGCACAATTGGGGCACAAATATATGATTTTTGTCTCATTTTACCTTTTTTCGGTCATTTTTTTGTCTTTACACTACAAATAAAAAAGCAGCCGAAAACGCTTTGATTACTGCGTTCTGACTGCTTTTCGCTTACTTTCAACCCCTTATATGCCTGTGGGCATTACTGGATTCGAAC
>JBDLJL010000434.1:0-1920 GCA_039714415.1 Bacteroidota bacterium | reverse complement strand
TAGTTGATCATATTGATGAGTTTCGAGATGCAGTTCGTAAAGTACGAAAGGTAAGACCTTTTTATATTGATGCATGGGTTCTCCTTCCTGAACATACCCACTGTATTTGGACATTACCTGAAGAAGATAGTGATTATTCTGGACGTTGGCGTGAAATTAAAAAAGCTTTTTCCAAGTCGTTACCTATGTTCGAGTACCGTTCAAAAACAAGAATTAAACGTAATAAACGTGGAGTTTGGCAACGTCGTTTTTGGGAACATACGATTAGAAATGAACAAGATTACCAACGTCATTGGGAACATACGATTAGAAATGAACAAGATTACCAACGTCATATGGATTATATTCATTTTAATCCAGTTAAGCATTGTTTAGTTCAATCAGTTAAAGACTATAGATGTTCACAAATGAAAAGGTACTTTTGAAAAAATCATGTGTTATAATGTTCGGTTGGCTTGGTAAAATTGATAAAGACTATGAAATATACACGGGGAAGACCATTAGAATCAGGTGAAAAATATGCCATTGTATCTGTAAAAGGTTACTTTGATCGTAACAAAAAAGAGTTTGGATTAACGGAATCAAGTGTTCAATTAACAGCTGATGCATTGGAAGTTGGTGTGTCAACTGTCAAAAGAATTACGGCAGATTTCCGACGTGATCCCTCACTTCTAGATAAAAATCCTGCACCTAGAGGTCGTCCAAATTATGCTATTGATGGTTCGGATAAAGAAAAAGTTCGTCATTTTATTCGTAATGCAAACCAAAATGGTCAGTATATTACACTTTCTAAATTAGCCGATTTTATTAAAAAAAATAATCCCGAAAATAAGTTCCATATTGCAACATTAGCAAGAACACTTGATCGCTGGGGGTTTGAGTTTGGAGAGGGAAAACGTTCACAACATTTAAAAGAAAAAGACGAAATTGTTGTTGCTCGACAGTATTATTTAAGGCGAATGAGAGCAAATAGAAGGCGAAATGGAAAACCTATAAAACCAGAAGTTTTCCTTGATGAATCATATGTTAACAAGAATCACAGTAATGATTTTATCTGGTATTTTGGAGAAGATGGAGCTTGGGTTCAAAAACCTACGGGCAAAGGTGAACGTCTTATTATTATTAATGCTATTTCTTCGGCTGGTTGGATTCAAGGTGCTAAATTAGTTTTTCAGGCGAAACGAAAAACGGGGGATTATCATGGACAAATGAATGCTGAACTTTTCCAAAAATGGTTTTCTGAAAGGCTAATACCTAACCTACCGAAACCCTCTTTAATTATTTTAGATAATGCAAGTTATCATAATGCACTCTCTTCCTGTTCTCCTCCAACATCTCATTGCTCAAAGGAGGAAATAAGAAAGTGGTTACTTGGAAATAATGTTATCTGCGATCAAAATTGTCTCAAAGCAGAATTGGTTTTAATGCTAAAAAAACTCGCTCCGAAACCTATTTACGAGATTGACAAAATTGCTGAAAAACATGGTCATGAAATCATCAGAACACCACCTTATCATCCTGAACTTCAACCAATAGAAACTTGCTGGGGAATTGTTAAAAATCATGTTGCAAGACATTGTGATTTTAGTTTGGAAAATTTAAAGTTACAATTAGAGAATGGTTTTGCTAAAGTAACCCCCTCAACTTGCGCTAGAATTATTATTAAAATCAAGAAGAAAGAGGATTGTTTTTGGAATGATGATATGAAATTTGATCCAACTGAATGAATGGTTCAAACACCTTTCGCATTATAACACATAAAAATGCCAAAAGTACCTTTTCATTTGCGAACATCTATAGTACACTAACCACTAGATTTGACTAATAAATATTATCAATACTTAGTGGATGCTGTACTAGACCACGATTTTTAGCATATTTTAGATAATAAATCTGCTTAATTTAGATCCGTACGTTAGC
>JBDLJL010000433.1:0-1930 GCA_039714415.1 Bacteroidota bacterium | reverse complement strand
AGCATGATGGTCGAGACTTGTTGGATGGAATAAAAAAAAGGTAATTTATGAATAAATTAACTCTTGACATATAGCCTTCTCATGGAAGTAATCATAACTTTTCGGCATGCCTAAAAGTGACTACCGAAAAATGAATTCATCGGAATAAAATTATTTTTTGCTAAGCATCGTTTCTTTTATTTGTGGAGTGCATTAAGCTTTCAGAACAAGCAACACATCGAAGCCACCAATATTGTACAAGCTCTCTTGAAGCAGTTTCATTTATAGATACCCTATTGTTTGCGTATCATTATAATTTTCTTAACAAAAAGATTCATTACATAGGACTGAATCAATATTTTGTTTCCTTCTTCAATAATAACCCCTTGAGCTTCGTCCCAAACCCCTTCTCCTGTCGTATCTTGATTGTGATTGTGACTGTACACTTGACTAATCATTTTATTTATCAACTCACCTTTTATGGTTTCCTCACCTTTGGATATGTATTTAGATCCAATCAGCGCGACCCCTACAAACGTATTACCTTGTTGAGAGATCTTAACGATATCTTTGTCAACACCGAATGGACCATGGTCAAAGACGGTATCCCATTCACCATTTAGATCATAAGTTTCGCCAGCACCTGATTGGGCAATGGTTCCGAAACAGATAATCATTATGATTGTGGCCATAATTAATGTCGCTTTTAGCTTCATGATGTTCTCCTCCCTTTTGAATTTAATATTATGATTTTAATGTGCCATAAGTTGCTTGATTTCATATCCAGGTTTGCCGGCAGACACATAAGCAAATATATCATTTTGAAAATAGGTCAGAAAAAAGCAGAGCTGTTTATTAGCGCTGGTAAAAACAAGGCTGAAGGAAATACTTCACTATTTAGCAGAATTTCGGTAAGAGTTGGATGTCTAAAAATACGTTGAGGTACATGATCAACATTATATTAATATCGAATAAATCACAGCCTGTCAATAAATGTAACTATGATCCTACCCAAAAAAATTAGAAACGAGGTTAAGCCACTTTTTAGAATAAATCTACATCAAAGTGAACCGAAATTTAAAAAGCAACACTCAAGGTTTATAATCCCAGTCAGGATTTTTAAAGGATCGAAAATCTGAATGATACCAAAATAATACTTTATCAAATTTCTGTCAAAAAATACTGCATACAGATGCAAAAATTCATAACTTTTTTATCTGATCAAAATTTAAAAATGACCCTTCATACATCATTCATGGAGCTTGGAAGAATCGATTATTCGGAAGCTTAAATACTTATAGATAATTAAAAATATACTTAAATAAGAATCTTTGTATATTATTGACTTTTAAATTCAATATCGCAATAAACTATACCTTAAGTGAACAAATAGCCATTGAGAGAGGAGAATATAAAAATGAATAGAAAACAAAAAATTCTACTGTCGATTGACGGTTATGTTAATCTAATATTAGGGATTCTTTTGTTGCTATTTCCTCTGGGAATAGCTGATTTTTTAGGAGTCCCAAAAACCAACACAAATTTTTATCCTACAATACTTGGTGGCGTCATTTTTGGAATTGGGCTTGCCTTATTTATTGAAAGATATGGTTTAAAATATAATATTCGAGGATTAAGCTTAGGCGGTGCAATAGCGATTAATTTTAGTGGCTCATTGATTCTGACTGCCTGGCTTTTAATTAATCCTTTTGATCTTCCTTTAAGAGGATATATTATTTTATGGATAATCGCTTTGGTTGTATTATTAATTGGTTTTGTGGAGATTGCTTCAAAATCATGGCATTATGAAAAATGAAAAGAAATGAATTTCAGAATATCACAGCATCAATATTATGCCTGAAAACTGGCTAACCTGAGTCAATGATTATTATCCCAGTCAGGATTTTTAAGGGATCGAAAATCTAAAAGATACCAAAATAATACTTTATTA
>JBDLJL010000432.1:0-1931 GCA_039714415.1 Bacteroidota bacterium | reverse complement strand
CATTTCAGTATTTTTTATTTATATCCCTGATTATAAGCAAATAGCCTAATCCCCTGATTGCATAATTTCACAATTGCTATCATTTTTTGATTGCATTTTATATTTTGCAATCATTATTTTTCAATTCCTATACCCATAAAAAGGTATGAGAAACAGTTAAAAATCAATAAGCAAATAACTTAACATCTTTTTAACAACTTATCCCATCTTTTAGCAAAACGCTAACTTAACATAAGCTTTAAATGTTGAAAAAATATTTCCCTGAAAATCATAATAGTTACAAGCCTAAAACAGAATGAGAGCATTCTTTTTGTTCAAATTTTTGGCTATAAAATTTCCTTCACTTTACTTTGTAATCATAAATCAAATATCACAATTATAAAATAATGAACGGCAAAAAAATAGACCTTTTGCAACATGGAATAGGTATGTCTTTTTTTAAGTAAACAATTTAATATTAATCAATTAAACTACTACTTATGGCTTTAACAATCAATCGAAGGAAAGAAATTACAATCGAAGAATTTGCTTTTATTAAAAAGAAATTTAACAAAAAAACAAATTCAAAGGCAATCTATGCTTGCGTAAAATTTGTTGTTGAAGAAACACCTGACATGGAAAAAGAAATCAAACAGCTACGTATTTCCTTAAAAAAAATAATGCAGAAACATAACGCTTTGGATAAAACCATTGCAAAAGAAGCATATAATAATACACAAGAATAAAGGTGTAATCTTTAAACGCTTAATGACAGGCTTACAGGCCTGTCTCAATTAACTATTTATTAACCTAAACATTAAAATATATTGTCGAAAAAATGGAAAAATTAATTGTCTTAACGCCCGAAACAATTAAAGAAATAATCTTAACAGCCCTTAAAGAACACGAAGAACAAAAAGCAGAAATCAAAAGCGAAACAAAACTCTATAGTATCAATAAAGTTTCAAAAATCTTAGGAGTTTCACATACGACGGTCAAAAACCTGGTGGAAAATGAAACTATTAATACGACACCGGATAATAAAATTTCTGAAAAAGAACTAAACCGGTATTTATCAAACACCCCGTAGGATCTAATAAATCAGGTTTTCTTAGCCCCTTTTAGGGGTTGGGGTCATATTGCAATTCGCACAATTCTCATTACTAATATTTTAATTATGCCCAACAATTCATATTTCAACCAAAGGATATTTCAGGAACTGGAAATATCCAAAGAACAAAACAAAATACAACTTCAAAATGCAGAAGAATATAATTTAAAATTGTTGTAATTTGGTAATCTGGGAGTTATAGGTTCTGTTTGTTTCTTTAGCGAAATTTCTTTTTACAATTTCATCAAAAACAAATTCCAGAAAAGAATCATCATTATATTCCTTATTCAGTAAGCGAGCCTCAAAATCATAAAAAGTCAAAGTCTCATTATTGAAAAAGCAATCATCAACAATATTTTCAGCCTTATTCTTGTATTTTTTAATAAGTCTGTTTTTGCGGATACTTTCCGGGTCACTTTTATTGACTAAGTTCCTTTTAAAATTCCAATCTTTTGGTTTCACATAAATTCTAAGTGAAACATCTTTCTTACGACGATTAATAATTAAACGAACATAAATAGCATATCTACCATCCTTAGTAAGTTGGTCAGTTCTAATAAATAATTTTACTGAATTCATAAGCAAAATGTACAAAGGTTAAGTGAAGCCCAAGTGAAACATTTTGCCAAAAAAATGAAAAAAAAGCCCTTTATTCCTTAAACAGTGATTTTGTCTAATGCCCTAAAAGACAAAAAGTTGAAAGAAAATATTTCATTCCTTCAACCCTCACTGTGGAGCTGCGGGGACTCGAACATAAAAGGGTAAGTATCAAATAATAAGGATATTATAAAGCTTCAAAATATTAAGTGAAGCATAAGTGAAGCGTTTTTTTGTCTTTTTC
>JBDLJL010000431.1:0-1946 GCA_039714415.1 Bacteroidota bacterium | reverse complement strand
TTCAATGCCAACTGTGATATTAGAGTTTAAGCGTTTATTCAAAATCATAAGAGTATTATATACATTCACTAGTTAAATAGTATTTAAAGAAATATATAGCATGATATACTATGCTTTATGAAAAGGTTGAAAGATTACGCAAAGGAACAAGGTGTTCAATATAGAACGGCTTGGAATCGCTATAAAGCGGGTAAAATAGCAAGAGCATTCCAAAATGAATTTGGTCAGATATTGATAGATGAGAACAAGAATAAACCTGATTATATCATATTGTCGGGTATCATCATCTCAAAATAATCTTGAAAAACAAGCCGAACGTTTAATCGAAGAATTGAACAATGAAAATAACCCGCTCAAGTAAAACCAGCTTGAAGTTTCTTACTGAAAAAAAACGCCAAACACTCAATGTGGTGATGGATGAATACAGTCGGCTGGTTAATTTATTTATTGAAATGTTTTGGGGCAATGAATTTGCCAAAAAAGACCTGACCAAAGACATCACTAATTTACCGCATTCATGGTTATCGGCAAGAATGCGCCAATGTGCCGCCAGAGAAGCATTAGGGATGACAGCGGGTGAGAAACTATCAGCTAAAGAATTAAACAGAGAAGCCTCAAAGCCACATCACAGTGGTCGAAAAATGATTTTATCCGCTCAGATAGTTACCATTGAAAATTCACATTGTAGTTTTGATTATTGGTTGGTTTTGACTTCAATTGGGCGCCAACTAAAAATTAATATACCCGTTAAATCCCACCGTCACATGAATTTATTTTATAACTGGAACCGCTCAACAACCGTCACTATTCATCGTGAATATATCCAATTTTCCTATGAAAAAGAAACAGATAAAAAATTAATAACCGGGGAGAATGTTGGCATTGATGTGGGTATTAATTATTTGTTAGCAACCAGTCAAAAAGAATTAATCGGTGACCAATTAAAACAACAAATCAATCGAATAAAAGCTAAAAAACAAGGTTCAAAAAAATACAAAACAGCAAAAAAAGCCTTGTCATATTATTTACATAAAATAGTAAAAGACTATTTTACCCAACATAAAAACCTGCGTTTAGTCGTGGTTGAAAAATTAAACCACCTAAAACGTGGCAAAAATAAAAATCGAGGTAAAGCCTTTAGAAAGACGCTCAACAACTGGAATTATAGAGAATTGCTCAATCTAATTGAGATGCGATGTGAAGAAAACCGTGTTAGCTTCCGTTCGGTCAATCCCTATAAAACCAGTCAAACATGTCCGGCATGTTCCCAGGTTGCGCGGGAAAATCGTTCTGGTGAGAAATTTTTGTGTCTTCGCTGTGGGTACGAAGAACACGTTGACCTAGTTGGCGCACAAAATATTTTAGAACGATTTATCAGCGGACGATATGGTGCCGCTTTCAAAGCTCTTTGAATACTTTTAAATTCCTTTCAATAAGTAACTATTGAGCAAAAATTACTTTTATTAAACTACAATTTATAGATTAGCAAATTATAAGGAGGTTTGTATGGGAAGAATCGTTACCTTAGTTAATATTACTAATCTTAAAAACCCTGATTATTTTATGCGTTGTGATGCTCTTGTTGATACGGGAGCTTCTTATTTATTTTTGCCAACTGTGTGGAAAGAACGCTTAGGTGATTTAGATTTGATTAGAACGGTCGAACTTAAAACCTCAACACAAGATACTGTGGATGGTGAAGTTTATGGCCCCGTGCAAATTCAGTTAGAAGGGTTTTGCCCAATTTATAATGAAGTGGTTTTTGTGGATATGCACCCAAAAGATGGTTTTTATGAACCTTTAATTGAAAGTAACGATCAAAATCCCACATTAACTACATCAGATGGGAAAAGTGATTTGTATAACCCCTGGTGGTGGGAATGGAATTCTAGTCATGAGGGTGTTTATAATATGATTTGGGCAGAAAAATTTATAAATACATTAAA
>JBDLJL010000430.1:0-1946 GCA_039714415.1 Bacteroidota bacterium | reverse complement strand
ATGGCTGTTGCTCCGCTTTTGGCAACACTTTCATTAAATTCTGCCGGACCAAAATCCGGTTTCCATTCTGGATTGCTCAATTTTTTTGGCAATCCTTCATATTCACCTGAGCGACAACTTGCTAAATTTCTGCGTTTTTCTTCTTTTGCGGCATTTTCATAAAAATATCCCGGAATTCCAAGCTCCTTCCCTACTCGTTCTCCTAACTTATGGGCATATTTTGCGGTTTCTTCCATAGTAATACCCGCAATAGGGACTAATGGACAAACATCAGTAGCTCCAAAACGTGGATGCTCCCCAGAATGTTTACTCATATCGATCAATTCGGATGCTTTTTTAATCAACAAAAAAGCTGCATTTATCACTTTTTGAGGTTCACCTACAAAAGTAATAACCGTACGGTTCGTTGCATTTCCGGGATCAACATCAAGTAGCTTAACACCCTCTACAGTCTCTACAACTGCTGTTATTTGGTTAATTTTTTCAGTATCGCGCCCTTCGCTAATGTTGGGTACACATTCTATGAGTTGTTTGTTCATTGTTTATTAAATTTTAGAATAGACAAAAATAGTTAAAATGAACTTAAAATGTAGACCTAAATTATGTAAATTTATTATGCTTAACTTTTGTGCTTAGCATATACCCAATAAACAATTAGTACAACTGTTCATAAACAGTTATGTTATTCTTACTATTTTATAAATCTGGTAAAAAGAAAGAAAATCTATTACAAATTTAATTGAACCAATTAGGGTGTATTTACGAGGATATGATGGTTAATTTATAAGATACTTTCTTGTTACTTAAGTAATCAACACAATATTTTAATGAAGTGTTAATAAAACATTAATACAATCTTAAAAGAAATACAAAAATGTATTGCAAAAAAGAGTATAACTTAGTAAATTTGTGTCTTTATGTGTAATTCTATACGATAGTTTTAATAAATGTTTCACAAAAGTCATCAAGAAGCGTTAGAAATCCATCATATGGGACTAAATATATTTTAACTTAAACCATTTATTTATGAGAAAAAATTATGAATTAATTTTCGCATTTCTGATGTTCTTTTGTGCAAGTTTTGTATTTGCACAATCTGTAACTATTACGGGTAAAGTTTCAGAAGAAGGAAGTAACGAACCTCTTTTTGGAGTCACAGTTTTGATTGAAGGCTCGGAAGTAGGTAGTACCACAGATTTTGATGGTAACTACTCTATCGAAGCTAAAGACACAAAAGGAAAAAATCTGATGTTTAGTTATATCGGATATGAAACCACTACAATAGTACTTAGTGGAGAAAGTCAAGTAATCAATGTATCTTTAAAACAAAGTGCCACTCAGCTTGATGAAGTAGTTGTGACAGCTCTTGGAATCAAGAGAGAACAAAAGGCTTTAGGTTACTCATTAACTAAAGTTGGTGGAGAAGATTTAACTCAAGTAAAAACTACAAGTGCTGTAAATGCATTACAAGGTAGAGTTGCTGGGGTAAACATATCTACTAATAGTTCAGGTGCTTCAGGTTCAAGTCGTGTTATTATTCGTGGTGCTAGTTCTATGACCGGAAATAACCAACCCCTTTATGTAATTGACGGCATACCAACAATAAATACAACTAAGGCTTCTGTTGGTGCCGAAGATGGTCATTTTGGTGATGGTGGTGACGATATTTCAGATATTAATTCTAACGATATTGAATCTATTTCTGTATTAAAAGGTGCTGCTGCTGCTGCTCTTTACGGTGCATTAGCATCAAATGGTGTAGTTATGATAACTACTAAATCAGGTAAAAAGGGAACAGATTTAGGTGTTGAGTACTCAGGGTCTCTTACTTTTCAAAAAATTGACATGAGTTTAATAGACGCTATTCAAACAAGCTATGGACAAGGTCGAAGCGGTTTAAAACCAGGCTACGCTTGGGAAACAGATGAAGATGGCAATTTATTAGA
>JBDLJL010000429.1:0-1957 GCA_039714415.1 Bacteroidota bacterium | reverse complement strand
CTTTCTCAACTTCTTTCGGAAATTTATAAGGCAAGCCATAGTCAAAGAGAATGGAATGTATCTCAGTATTATGTTCTCCGGGCCTTCCAAGCACATCGATTATTCTACCAAACGGGTTTTTTGAGTTATCGGGCCAGTCGCCCAATTGAACGGCTACTTTATCACCGTCTTTTGCTCCGTTTATATGTTTAATTGGAACAAAAAAGTCAGTGTACATACGTTTGTTGTCTGGGACAACAAAACCGTAGTTTTCATGTAACTGCAACGTTCCAACAAATTGAGTTTTAGCCCGTTTAATAATTTGTACTACATCACCTTCTTGTCTTTTGCTACTTCGTTGCCTTTGGTAGGAATACACTTTCACAGTGTCACCATGTAACCCGTGATTTAAATTACGAGAAGGTATATAAATATCTTTTTCCAATTCATCACACATAAAGAAAGCTTTTCCACTTAATGCAATATCAAGTACTCCTTCGTAATAATGCGATTGGTGGGTAATTTTATATTTACCTCGACCTACTTCTTTAATTTGTTTACTATGTAATAGCTTATCTAGTATTTTTTTTAACTGTCCCCGATTATAATCATCTACAATATTTAACTGAAAAGCTAATTGTTTGTAGTTATAAGCCTTGTTGGGGTTATTTGTTAAAAATTGTAAAAGAGGTTGTATATTTTTATTAGCAAAGGAATCTTTATTATTCCTTTTCTTTTTTTTTGACATAAATTATGTTGTCTTTAATTCGCAGGGCGAAAGCCCAATTGGTTTAATACCCCGACCCTCTGGGTCGGTATGGTATGGTTTGCAAAGCAAACTCGTTTTAATACTTCGATGGTTCTACCTCGAAGCAGTTTATTATGGGGGCAAAGGTACATAAATTGCTTTTAGAAAAGATTTTATAAAAATTTATCCCAAAACAGAAAAAATTATCACACCCTAAAGTAAAACCCCATAGAATCGTATGGGGTTTTAAAAAAGAATATCTTTAAAAACACTTATTGTTTTATTATTTTATGATGATGATAAGTGCCGTTATCAAAATATCTTAACAGATAAATGCCAGAACTTAAACTTGATAAATCAACTGTTGTTAGTTGATTATTGTTTTGTATAAGAGTTGTTTTATATACAATTTCTCCAGAAAGGTTAATGACATCAATGACCACACCATTATTGCTTAATTCAAAATTTGGAGTAATTGTAAAAAGACCATCTGAAGGATTGGGATATACACTTAGGTTGTTTACATCTGTCATATCTTGTATACTTAGATCATGTGGCCCATAAGCTTTCATTTGTGTATTTTTTCCATTTACGAAAACAATATCTTCAGCAACAACGATACCCCTTCCACCACTTAAGTTTTCACTCCATAGTTCTTGCAAATCTGCTGTAAAGAACCAAATCTTTGAGTTAGGCCAGTCATTACCAAGGACATATATAGAACCATCAGCACCGGCAGCCATGTTTATCATAAGTCCACCATCACCTAATGAAACGGAAGATGAAGTATTGATAACATCTCCTGTAGTAGGATCCAATCTTTCAATTTCCTCATTAGGATTCAACATATATATACTACCATCAGATCCTTCTAAGTGATTTCCCCAAAGACAATAACCCATAGGTTTTTCCCATAATATGGTTATTTGTGAGCCATCATCTTGTAAAGCGTACATTTTATCACTCCCCATTCCTCTGACGGTACCTGCATATATTGTTCCATCACTACCTACCATAAACCCCATCTGTTGAAACCCGGGAGATACCAATAAAGGGCTGTCATATAGAATATTTCCGGTATTTATATCTAAGGCTTTGATATACATACCTTGTGCAGATTGCGCCCATAGATATATTTTATCTCCATAAACATTTGGAGCATTGCCATCTGATGATGAGCCAAAATCTCTAGGAACTTCCCAAATAGTTGTTCCATCCAAATAGTTTATA
>JBDLJL010000428.1:0-1966 GCA_039714415.1 Bacteroidota bacterium | reverse complement strand
AGTTCCGTCAATGTCAATTGCATTGATTATTTTTCTGATTATAGGGTTTAACTATGATTTTGGAACAAATGGAAAAGATGTTGAATCAGTTCAAAATGCAATTGCACAAGCTTTTAATATTACTCCCTGGTTATTTTTAGTTCCGGCTATTTTATTCTTTATAATTATAAAAAAAGTGCCACCTTTACCTTCATTGGCTGCAGGTGTATTGCTTGGTGGTATTTTTGCTGTAATTTTTCAACCGGATATTATTGAAAATTTAACCGGTGTTACTGATAGTTATGCTAAGGCAGCTTATACTGCGGTTATGGAATCAATGTATGGAAATGTTTCTATAATTACGGAGGATGCTGAAGTAAACGATTTGTTCTCAACAGGTGGAATGGCAGGTATGCTAAACACAATATGGCTTATTCTTTCGGCTATGATTTTCGGGGGAATTATGCAGGCAACCGGCATGCTTGTGAAAATTACTGAATCAGTTATAAAACTTGTAAAATCAGATGGTTCTTTAATCACATCAACCGCCATATCAGCAATATTCTTTAATGTTACGGCATCTGATCAGTATATTTCTATTGTGGTGCCGGGTAAAATGTATAGCGAAGCCTTTAAGAAAAGAGGTTTAAAACCAGAAGTGCTTAGTCGTACCCTTGAAGATGCCGGTACGGTAACATCCGTTTTAATTCCCTGGAATACAGGTGGTGCAACTCAGGCAAGGGTATTAGGTGTTGCAACTGGTGATTATTTACCCTATGCCTTTTTTAATCTTATTAGTCCGGTAATGACGGTAATATTTGCCTATTTTAATATAAAAATAAGGCGTTTTAGTGATGATGAGAAAAAAGAAGTTGAAAAATCTTAGAACAAGATGAAACGTCAATTAAAATATTTTCGTAAATTTAGTAACAAAAATTAAAATATTTTGATGATAAGTGCCTTGTACCCAATAAAATAATATAAACATAATCACATGAAAAAACCTGTATCATTAGTACTTTCAAGTGGTGGTGCACGTGGAATGGCCCATATTGGTGTAATTGAGGAACTGGAACGCCAAAATTTTGAAATTAAAGCTATTTCGGGTAGTTCAATTGGTGCTCTTGTTGGAGGCATATATGCTACGGGGCATATTCAGGAATATAAAGAATGGGTAAGTGACCTAAATAAGTTAGATGTTTTTAAGCTAATGGATTTTTCAATTAGCTCACATGGATTTATTAAAGGAGTTAAAGTTTTTAATGAGATTAATAGATTTATTGGTGATATGCTTATTGAAGATTTGCCAATTCCGTTTACTGCAGTAGCCACCGATGCTAATAATCAAAAAGAAGTTGTTTTTAGAAAGGGTCGTTTAAGGGATGCAATAAGGGCTTCTGTTTCTATTCCGAGCGTTTTAGAACCGTTTAATTTTAATGGGGTTAGTTTGATTGATGGTGGAATTTTAAATCCTATCCCCTTAGATTTGGTGAAAAGAACAGAGGGTGATATTTTAATTGCTGTTGATTTAAATGCAATAGTTCCATTAAAAAAAATAAAAAAGCCAAAACAAACCCTGACACAAAAAAGAAAAGAGCAAAGCAGTATTTTAAAACGAATTGAGTTTAAAGAACAGTGGGTACGCTTTTTCCCAAAAGATAAAAACCATAAAGAAAAACTGGGTCATCTTTCTCTGTTAGACAGATCATACGATATGATGCAAAATAAAATTAGCCGATATGCCATTCATGAGTATAAACCGGATATAGTGGTTAGTATTTCAAAAACGGCCTGCAGTACCTTTGATTTTTACCGGGCTGATGAAATGATAGAACTGGGTAAAAGAACTTTTAATGAGGAATTAAGGAAGTATGATCAAAAAATGATCAAAAAATTTAGGGATAGTGTCGAGTAAGTCCAGGGCAAACGCATGAAAAAAAGCAATAATAATTATGATTGCTACCAATAGTATTAATTGCCACAGATT
>JBDLJL010000427.1:0-1976 GCA_039714415.1 Bacteroidota bacterium | reverse complement strand
GCAGGTGGTTGGAATTGTGATAAGACTGTGCCCGTATTATCTAGTTTGTAGATTGTTCCGGGATCAGGATAATAGGTTTGTACCCAAAAATCTCCATTGCCGTAGGCAATGCCCGACATATAATGAGCCGGTAAAGAGAATGAAGATAAAAGATTACCATTATCATCAAATTGAAGGGCAAGTGCAGGGTTTGAGGAACTACCCACATGATCCGTTGTCCAAAGATAAGTTCCATCGTGAGTAAGTCCAAAGGCATCTTCTTGTGGTCCATTACACAACAAACTGTAAGAACCATCGGAAGGATTAATTTTATAAATTTCGTCACCACCAGATCCATAAATTCCACTATATAAAAAAGTACCATCCCAAGCCAACCCTGAGGCTTTACCGGGAATTTGGTAAGTGGCTACAATTGTCCAATCTTGAGGGTCTTTGGTTTGTTTTTTAGGCAATTGATTACTTAAATATTGTTTTTTAATTTCTGAACTATAAGTGTTTTTTATTTGTAAAAGTACCTGAGCATCTTTCTCATTACAATCTGTAATTTGCTTGTTTTGAGCAAAAGAAACAGAAAATGATAAAAGAAATAGTATGGTGCTAAAAAGAAGTGTAAGTGTTTTCATAAGACTTGGTTGTTAAGTTTCACTAATATGTTGCTGACAACTTGTATTAGTATTGATATGCAAATTAATATTTTATTCACAAACAGCAATAGATTTTCTTTTAAAGTATCAGGTTTAATTTTATACAAACTTGATTTCGAAGTTACAATTAAACTAGTGAAATATGATTTAATAACTTAATATAAAAAACTATTAACTTGATAATAAAAGCTAGTTTGCTATTAATAGTATTAATCCTACTTTATATTAAAAACCACTCCTAAATTGGAATGTTTTTAAGTATCTAGAACGAGTCCCGAAGTATCAGAGTAACTCGTGACAACAAAAAAACCACCTTTTTACAGGCAGCTTCTTTATTCTTTAGTAGCGAGGAGCAGAATTGAACTGCCGACCTCCGGGTTATGAAGTCTATTTAAAAAATCAAAAACCCCGTAAACACTGGGCTTCCCAGGTGCTAATTTTTAAAATCGTGTTCCAAATCGTGTTCAGTTTCGTGTTCACTTTTATTAATAAATAATACTATTCAAATGTACGGTTAAATATGAATAATTAGTAGTGTAAAAATGAGAATTATTTATGAATGAAATTTAGGGACTGAAGTTCGTAATTTAGATATGACATTTTAATGTATTGGTGGTTCACTTTCAGCCGGATTAGATGGCTCAGTTTAGACCGGAGTTTGGATCTGGAGTAGTTCTTCCATGAAAGGCGGTTACTTTTTGTGAAAAATAATTACTTATGCTGCTATTTTATGAAATATGGTTACAAGCATAGTATGAAAATTGATTACATTTCATGAATAGTGATTATTTTTTTCTTAAATACGTGAAATATAATTACAAAACCTTTAACAAAACCATATGTTAAAGCATATAATAACGCAACTATTTATTGTTTTATATGTATTTACATATATTCAAGTTTTCCTTAATTATTTTTAAAAATGGGTTTTCACCGCAAATTCAAATTGGTCTACAATTTTTTTTTTAAATTGGTAATATTGTTTTGTTTGTAAAATAATAACATTGCTTTTTCAAAAACATTTTCTTTTTCTTTATAGAATGAATTAGCTCACAAGGATACTAAATACGACTCAAATACTCATCAAAATGAGCCGTATTTTCCTTTTCAATGAGCTACAATTACTTCAATAAATGTTAACAGTTTTTAATATGAGTCATAAAAACTTGCTTTATAGCTCAAAAAAAGCTTATATTTGGGCTATAAATAGTAAAAATATAGCCCATGACCTACAAAATTTGGAACTGGTTATTAAAAAAATGGCCTCAGTTTACCTATGATAAAGAGGCATTAACCGAATTGGAGTTTCAATTCTCTCGGAACGTTGGAACA
>JBDLJL010000426.1:0-1984 GCA_039714415.1 Bacteroidota bacterium | reverse complement strand
CTGACAGACCTTCTTTTTGGCCAAGGTATTTAATATTTCCAGTAACATTGTCTCTGTAATCTGGTGCTAAGGCTGTTTTAGATTGGGGGGTGGGATATCTTTTTACAACAGGTGGATATATGGTATCGCGATATTGGATAGTATAGCTGTTTTCTATTAGCTTTGGACTATTTGGCTTTTCAATTGTGTAAACTATTGGTCTTATAGTGCCTTGTTCACCTACTTTATATACAGGCAATTGATTTTTATCAACTTTAATTGTTTTCGGTTTTTTCGACTTTACTGGTTTTTTTCCAGAAGATTTTTCCTTTTCTGTTTGTGGCAAGTATGAAACGCCCGGAATGATGGGTAAATTAGAAACTTGATGTATTTTTGGTCTATTTAATTTTACAACTATTGGAGAAGGGACACCATTTTTACCAGGCGTAACTCTTGAAATACTGTTTATATTAACCGGAATGACCTTAGGTGGTTCAACACTATCTGCATCCTGTTCCAGACCTCTCTGTGTTTTTTCAACATCAGTTTTCTGATGATTACACGAGATAGTGATAAGTATAATGATTATTGCGATAAAAATATTTTTGAGCTTAGCCATAGTTTAACAGATTAATGGTTTTTTAAGCCTCAATTAATTCAATTATAAAATTAAAAAATCATGGTATTTTATATAACAGACTTTAAAGAATTTATCATCTAAAAACATTGATTGCCCCTACTAAATTAACCTAGATGTTTGTATTTTCAAAGTAATCTGATAGAATATTTAATTATTTGAATTTTATATTCATAGATTACTTTGGTGTCCGAAAGAAATTATACAATATAACATGGTGTAGATTAAGATAAATAGTCATAACTTTGTTTTATTCTGATAAAAATGCCAACTTATAATATAAGAACTTAATTTTTATTTTATTACACAGTATTAACTTAAAACAATTCAATTATGAAAATGTTGAGACTTATTTTTATTAGTATTCTGGTAACAGGATTATTCGCTTGTACAGGAAATCAAGAAAAGGAAGCTGCAACAGAAGAAGCATCAGGAGAAATTACAACTGTAGATGAAATTGAAGAAACAAATGCAGAAGAACAACTTGCTCAGGTAGGTTGTGCGAAATGTCAGTTGGGACTGGAATGTGAAGATTGCCAATTGGCTGTTAAAATAGGGGAAAAAGCCTATTTTGTAGAGGGTGTAGACATGGATGCTTTTGCTGAAGATGGGCTTTGTAGTATGGTTAAAAATGCAAAGGTGGTTGGTAAAAAGGCTGATAATAAGTTCAAAGCCACAAAGATAGAACTAATTGCTGAGGTAGATCACTCTAAATCTAATAATTAGTCCAGATAACGATTTGCAGGATCAGCTTGGCGAAAATAAATAGAGTGTGTCTATAAAGTCGGGGCGCGACTCTGTTTATTAAATGTAAAGTTCTTTAAGAAACATATTTTCAATTCATTAACAAGTCGCACCCCGACTATTTTCCCGAAAACATTGACATTATGGACAAACACTAAATAGTCTGGCCATTAAATTGTATTTTCTTTATCTAATCTTAAAATATTTATATGTCTGATCATTAGAGCTTTATTCGTTTATTAATTCCAGGAATTCTAATTAAAGAAATTAATGAATAGATTTAAAGAATTGAGTTCTTATCAAAATTAACTGGCAATAGTTAGGGGATGATTTTGAATTTCGCTTAGAATCATCGCCTGACTATATTTTGCTTGAAACCTTAGAGCTTTATTTTAAATAACTACTTTTATTTGTTAAAACTCCCCCTTTAATGAAGGTATTCAATTCATAATCCGCAACTTACCATATATAACTTTTACTTACACCCTCACCCCCATAACCAAAATGTCATCCGTTTGTTCGTAGCCTTTCATCCAGGTTTTTAGTTCCTGTTCCAGTAATTCTTTTTGTATGACCATTGGTTTGTTGTGGTTTTCTACCAATATTTTTTGAAAGTTCGATGCT
>JBDLJL010000425.1:0-2016 GCA_039714415.1 Bacteroidota bacterium | reverse complement strand
AAGTTTCGGAGCCTGCTTGTAGGTTCTCGCACCTACTTAGTGTACGCCTGTGGTTTTGAAATAGCCTGTTTATGATTGATTTGACCACGCTTGGACAAACCAGTAGAACATTTTCTAAAGGAAAATGTTGCTCTCGTTCAAATCCAATAGCCCCGCCAGGATTCTTAGAAGAAGAAAGCAAGGGCGTAGGCTTTTGGTCGTCGGTAGTAGGGAAAATATTTAATTTGTCTTTTTTTAATCGTCGAGAAATGGTAATATTAGAACCTATTTTAGCTTTTTTTATTTTATTTTCCTTTATCATTTTTACAGCAAAATAAAAACTTACTCATACATAAATGTATACTGAAAACTTAGAAAATTAAGAGTTTATCTAAATAAATTTTTAAACCAATTAATTATTTTCCTAAAGGCATTCTGTTTAGTACATATAGATTCTAAACAATTGTTGTTTAAACATTCATAATTATGTTCGCAACTTTTACTTTCTGATTTTTGATAAATATAACCTTGATCTGTACATACCTTTTTATCAATCCTAGTGCTTATTTCATAACAAGTTGTCCCAACTAAACATCCCTCACAATTTACTAATATTTCATCAGAACCTTTGGCAGACCCCGCATTGGAGTAATATTTTTGGTCGAACATTTCACCAGTATTAGAAACCCCGTTATATTCAGAGTTATTAGAATCCTCTAAATCTAATTCGTTAGAACTATCTATATCTTTCTCAATTGGGTCATCTACTTCAACGGATCCATCTTCCCAAGTATAACTCTCTTTTATATTTAAATTCTCCAGATCAAAATCATTACAAATACCTCCAACATTTCCAATAATCTTTTTCATTTGCTTACATATAAGAATCTCATCAAATATACCAAATTTATCATTATTATCTTCATTTTGACGTATAGGATTCATAATATTTGCATAAATAGGTTTATATGTAATTTTATCATCTCCAATAGTTTCTTTACTCCCGCAATCTCTATAACAATCAATCTCCATACCAAAACTTTCATTAAAACAATTTGTTGTTCCAGATTCATCATCAAAACTACAAACTTCTTCATAGCAATCAACTACTCCTGGCTCCCCGCATCCATCCCCAATTAAATTTTTCCAAGGGGCATTTTTTCTACAATATTCAAAATTCTCCTCTTCATTAGAAGAAGATATTTCAATACAATTTAAAGATTCATCATCTATTATCGGTTCGTAAATTAAGGGAGGGTAACTCCCCACAGAATATTCATCTGCTAATTTTCCAAATCCGTGCCCTAATTCGTGAACAAGACTTTTTGCAATATCGCCCATCTTTTCTTCAGCAGTAACACTCATAATTTCACTAAATTGTGTGCTTATAACTTCACAACCTCCTTCCAATAATCCATTGCACTTAAAATTTGCATGAGGATTAATTTCGCTATTTGTAATATAAATCACATTATCTGGATTGCAATCTTCTGCTGATTCTATAATTTTATTATAGTCGCATATTCCTGTATCCCAAAACATATCTTGGTTATAGTCATTAGTTGTACAAAGAATAGAATCTTGGTTTATTATATGAATATTAAATAATTCTTCATTTGATTTAAATGGCTCTATATTAAATAATGAGTGCTTGTGGTATATTGAACTTTTTCCAACTATCTCTAAAATATAATTTTCTAATTCTTCAGTTTCAAATCCTTCACCAACAAATACCATATCAATTTTCTCGGTGAAATCTCCATTATTTATTATTGTATTACATTCTACAGAATTTACAAAACCTATAAATATTAAAATAATTAAAAATAGGGGCAATACTCTGTTCATGAATTCTTTAACAAAATATCTATTAAAAATTTAACGGATTCTTTATCAACACTCGGCGAAAGGATTAATTCAATACTTAACGATAGCCCTGCCAGGATTCGAACCTGGGTCAGAAGGTCCAGAACCTCCTATACTTGACCACTGTACTACAGGGCTACAACGCCCCGACCGAGATTTGAACTCGGGTCA
>JBDLJL010000424.1:0-2017 GCA_039714415.1 Bacteroidota bacterium | reverse complement strand
TCGGCAAATTATTTTGAAAGGCCTGACACATGTACTAATTTTGGTTAAAAGATAATTGAATAAGTTTAACTAAAAAATAAAGTCATGAAAAAGATACTTATCACCCTCGTTATTGTGGTTTTATCATTAAATATAACCGCACAAAGATTTCGTACAGTTGCATGGTATAAATGGAGTGATCCGATTGCATTCCAACTAAGCCCTTCACCATTAATCACTGGTTATGGCTATTACAGCGACTCATTTTCAAACGCTAATAATGGTGTGCAATATTATGAATATGCTGGTGAATATTACCCAATTAATAGTTGGGCTGATTACTACTATTGGTATGTAAATAAATATTGGTATTATTTTACAGATGCCGATTTGTATGAATATTATTATTGGAATAATGATGATTTTGGAATGGCACGCTATATTGCCAGTAAGAAATATAAATGCCGATATTATCCTTCACGTATTTATATCTCATTTGGAATAAAACACGTGCATATTAACCGCTTATATGTGAATAGCCCTTATATCGCTTATAACACCACTCATGTTAGGCACTTAAACAGATCAATAGGTTATAAAAAAGATATTCATAGAAAATATCACAAACCTAATCATAAACCGGTTATTGTTCAAAGAGGCGTTCATCGAAATAGAGGAAATGTCTATAAACCTAATAGATCAAACAAAAACAATCACAATTTAGTTGTTAAAAATAGAACAAGACACGGTAAATATGAACAGAAATATTCAAATGGTAGAACCGAATATAATAATCCAAATAGGCGAAAGATTGAAAACTCAAAAAGGGAGTATCCTAAAAATTATCAAAAACCAAATCATAAACAGGTAGTTGTTAAAAAAGATGTTCATCGAAATAAAGGAAATGCCTATAAACCTAGTTCAAACAAAAACAATAATAGTTCTGTTGTCAAAAATAGAACAAAGGCTAGTAATTATGGGCAGAAATACTCTAAGGGTAAAACCGGATATAATAGTTCAAATAACCGAACAAGGTATTCAGGTAATCAATCATCATCAAAAGGGAAAAATAATTCAAGTAAGACAAAATCATCCAAACGAAAGTAAGGGGATAAAGTCCGAACCAATTTTTATACTAAAAACAAGCATGGCAGTACAGGTTCTCTGTGCTGCTTTTTTTATTATTTTAACATAGACTTAATACGCTCAGGTTTAGATTGTCTGGGATATTTTAAAAAATCGCCTTGTACATATTTAGCAAGTAATTAGGATACTGGTAATTAGTAATTAAATAAAAGCAACATTCATTTTTAATTACCAATTACTTGATATTTAATTTAAAACACTAGAAAATAAGTATCACAGAATATTTAAACCTGAGCCACTTAATATACTATATATCTTACAGCTAATTTTTTATTATTATCTTTGAACTTAAAATAAATTCAAGATGACATATAAAAAGAAAAAACACAAAAGAAAAAATCTACCTTCATATAATAAAAAAACATTAAAAAAATTCATAATTGATATATTCAGAAGGAATGCTGGTAAGTTGTACAACTATAAACAAATTGCTAAACGTCTTGATGTTAAAGATAATGAAACCAGGAAACTTATAAACAATGTTCTTTATCAACTTGTAGATGAGGAAAAGTTGGAGGAGGTTTATACAGGGAAATTCAAATTTGTTACAAAAGGTGCATTTATAACAGGCATTGTTGATATGACCATGCGGGGAACAGCCTACATTGTTTCTGATGACATTGAAGAGGATGTTTTTGTTTCACAAGCTAATTTAAATCATGCATTGAATGGCGATGAGGTAAAAGTATATATATCGGCACGAAAGAAAAGAAGGCAATTGGAAGGTGAAGTTGTGGAAATAATAAAACAAGCTCGCTCTACTTTTGTTGGTATAGTAGAAATTTCAAAGCATTTTGCTTTTTTAATCCCGGAAGGAAGAAACATGCCACATGATCTTTTTATTCCACTAAATAAATTAAATGGTGCAAAAAACGGGGTAAAAGCAATTGCT
>JBDLJL010000423.1:0-2022 GCA_039714415.1 Bacteroidota bacterium | reverse complement strand
TGTAGCCCGGGCGTCCCGCCCGGGACACGGACCAGAGGTCCGTGCTACACCGGACAGTTTCTTAAGTTGATACTTATGGGTCAATGGCATTCCACGGCGCAATGTTGGTGTCCTGCCAGCCAACATAAGCTAGTAGACTGTAAAGAAAATAAATACACAAAAGAGAATTGTCATTCCGATCAAAAACGTCTGCGTTTTTGGAGGAATCTTTGCTTTGAGCGTGGTTGTGCATACAACGCAAAGATCCCGGCGTATCAGAATACGCTTGCGTTCGGGATGACAAGCCCGGTTGATTAAAAACTTAGTTTACAGTGTACTTAATTAAATGTTGATAGTCATCCCAATTCAAGCAAACTGCTGGGTGGGATTTGGAGCGCCGGTGGCTTCCTTTTTACCGTATTCACCTCAATACTGAAATGTCGCCCTCGTCTTGCGTATTATAGAAATTGCACATACTATTCTACGCGGGAGACATATGACTTCATTGGATAACTACAGGAATGCACTTCCATACAGCTTTTGTTATGGGTGTACCCACAGACTGATACTGGATGCGTTAAACCGCGCATTGGTTCAGCACCAATGGGATCCGGCACAGGTTGTCATTGTGACCGATATCGGTTGCGTCGGACTTTCGGACCAGTATTTTGTTACCAGTGCGTTTCATGGTTTGCACGGCCGCAGCCTGACCTACGCAACAGGCATCAAATTAGCACGTCCAGACTTACACGTTATCGTGTTGATTGGTGATGGGGGATGCGGTATTGGCGGAACACACCTGCTCAACGCTGCCCGTCGAAATATTGGCATAACTTGCCTGGTGTTTAATAACCTGAATTTTGGTATGACGGGTGGTGAACATAGTATTACCTCCCTGCCTGGTCTTAAGACATCAACCACGCCATGGGGTAACATATATTACATTGAATTCGCTCCGCAAAATCTTTGCGATTTTGCTTTTTGATTATTCAAGTGGTAAAACCCCAAAATTTTGCTACTTTTATAGTTTGAAAGTGAGTCGTTTTTAACACCTTACTATTCATACACCAGCGTTATGCCCAAGGTAAAAAACAAAACATGTTGACAAAGAAAATACTACTTATTATTTTTTCAATGATTCCTTTTATGTCAATTGCTCAAGAAAAATTGACTAAAAACGAGATTTATTCAATGATTTGCTATGGAGAAGAGAATAGAAATAAAATTATAACAAATTTCGATTCTTCGGTGGTAGTTTTAGTTGACAGCTTAAAAGTTTTAAAGACCGATACGATAGGGATATTCTCTTGGACTTCTCACGGCTCATTTTTAAAAAGCAACGTAAGTAAATGTGAGCTATCATTATGGACAGCTTATATTCATTGGATTAAAAATGGTGTAACCTATTATCAAAAGATAAGCGAAAATTGTGTATTTGGACCAAAAGTTATAAAAAGTTCAAAATTGATAGACTTTTATATTAATAATAAAATAGCGATCAATGAAAACAGGATTATGCCAGTGATTACAGATGTTTCAATGAATGAAAAAGGAAAATATATTATTACTTCAGTATTAACAAGCAGCACAGCGGCATATAAAATCTATTGCGAGTTCGGTGGAAATTCAACTATTAAAACATTTGAAAATTATGAAATTGATAATGAAGAGAATATATTCTATAATGAAAATAATAATTCAGTTATAAAAACTTGGTGGGAATTAATTGAAGGACAGATTGCTGAAATTGAAAAAGAATGAAACCCTGGGCATAACAAAAGCTATACCCAATAAGGGTTTCAGAGCAGAATGAAAGGGCTGTGCAATTATGAAAACCCGCAAAATTTTCAATTTTGCCTTTTAAAATTGAAGGAATAATGTAAAATTAAAAATTAAGCTATGTGCATATCAGGAAATTCTTTACTTTTATTCCCTTACATGGGCATAGCCAGTCGTTGCCAACAAGCTAAAAAAGATATTGTATGAATAAAATTTTCATTGTAATTCTTGTGTTCTTTCTTTTTTTCTCTTGCAAAAAAGAAG
>JBDLJL010000422.1:0-2025 GCA_039714415.1 Bacteroidota bacterium | reverse complement strand
ATGAATGATTATTTATATTATTATCGAAGGTTCAGAATAGGGGCTACTACACAGGAATTGAGGTGGAAAAATTTAAATGATTTACTGGAGATGTTTTCAATAATTGAAAGAAAAATACAAAATTCCAGCATATATTATATTGCTGAATCTAAAGAGTTTAAACTTTATAAATATGAGAGAATCAGCATGGAAATATTGTATAAATTAATTGATGACTCTCATATAATAAAACATTCAGTGCAAAAAATATTAGACTTTTTAAGTAAAGATGCTTCTTTTAGAAGATTATCCTGGTATTATTTTAAATATGGAAAATCTTGGAAACATAAATTAGTATTAATAGCATTTTGGGTGAATCCACGAATATATATATTTATAGGACGAACGTGTTACCCATTATTTAAAAAAATAGGAATAGCTGTTTAAGATATTGGTTAGAATGATTTAATTATGGATATTATATGACACGAATTATTACATACGGTACATTTGATCTGCTGCATATCGGCCATATCAGGCTGCTTAAACGGGCCAGGGAGTTGGGAGATTTTCTGATTGTCGGTCTTTCCACTGATGAATTTAATGCTGAAAAGCACAAGACTTCTTTTATGAGATATGAAGTCCGAAAAGAGCTTCTTGAGGCGATCCGGTATGTGGATCTGGTGATCCCTGAAAAAAATTGGGAACAGAAAAAAGATGATATACTTCAACATAAAGTGGATATATTTGTGATGGGGGATGACTGGAAAGGAAAATTTGATTTTTTAAATGAATTTTGTGAGGTGTTGTATCTTCCACGTACCCAGGATATTTCCAGCTCAGCCTTGAAATCAGTCTTTACAAAATGAAATTTTGGAGATTAGCCAAAGAAGTTTTATTATCTGTTTTAGGAAATGTATTATATTTTCTATCTTTTTTTATACCGAAAAATGAAAAACTGTGGGTTTTTGGCGGGTTATTGGGAGAAGGATACAATGATAACAGTAAATACTTTTTTGAACATCTTTATAAAACCAAAAAAGATGTTGAAGCTGTATGGATTACGCAAAATTCAGATATTGTCAGCCAATTAAGGGAAAAAGGATATAAATCTTATCTGGGTTACAGCTTTAAGGGGTGCTGGATTGTTATGCGTGCCGGTGCAGCAGTTATCTCCCATTCCAGGGTGCGGGATTTAAAACCGTTTACTATAACTTCAAAAGTTAAATTTATTCAATTATGGCACGGGATTCCTTTAAAAAAAATTGAATTTGATGATAAAGTCTTTTTTAACAAACAATCATTTGTTAATCAGACAGGTTTTTTTGTAATGAAGATTCTTGTCCCCGGATTCCGGCGCAGGTTTGACATGATGATTGCTTCCTCTCAGGAAGACAGAGATAATTTTTCTTCAGCTTTTCAATTAGGTAAACATAAAATTAAAATTACCGGATATCCAAGAAATGATGAGATAATTGCTTCAGCAAACAGGAAGAGTGATACCGGTACAGCAAAAAAAATTCTATATGTACCAACATTCAGGGGGGTTGAAAAATCTGATTTTAATCTGTTTGATAAATATCATTTTGATTCTCAGTCAATTAATGAATTTTTAAAAGAGAGAAAAATATTTTTGTATATTAAACTGCATCCCTATAATAAACCTTCCCAAAATTTTTTTAAAAAAATAAAATTATGCAGCAATTTAGTCTTTTATGAAGAAAATGATATTTATAATTCTCTGGGTGCATTTGATATGCTGATTACAGATTATTCAAGTATATATTTTGATTATCTATTGTTAAACAGACCTGTTATTTTTACCCCATTTGATTATGATGAATATGTAAAAAAAGACCGGGAATTTTATTATAAGTATGATGAGGTAACTCCAGGACCTAAAGCCAGAAACTGGGATGATGTTGTAAAGTATGTCAGCATGTTTTTTGATAATCCTGATGAATATAATGATTTCAGAAAAGCCATTGCTGATAAATTTCATTTTTATAAAGATTCAGATTCCTCTGAAAGGGTATACAAAGAAAT
>JBDLJL010000421.1:0-2028 GCA_039714415.1 Bacteroidota bacterium | reverse complement strand
AGCTCCAAATGTTTCTGTTTCACCTATTACGTGAATTTTTCCTTTTACAATAATTTCGTTACTCATATTTATTTATTTTTCTTGTTTAAATCTACTTTTTGAAAAATCATGAAATTCTCCTATTTCATGATAATTCGCTCCATCTAAGTTTTTACACTCTAATACAACACCGCTAAATCTGCTTTCACTATTTTCGGCTGTTACTCTAACTAAATTTCCAGAATAAATACCTCTCACCAACGGATTGCAACTCCAATCAATTCTTGATTCTTCAGTCCACAATAAATTTTTCTTCAACACTTCTTCAGTCCAGTTCTGTGGTCTTAAAAGACAATCCTCCAATACATGAGAAACAGCAACAATATCGAGATTGTTGTATCTGCGATGTATCATGTCAAGATTATAATCGTCGATTGGATTGTGTTTATCTTTAGCTACAAGCATATTGTTAATAACCATAAAAATATCTCCTCTCCTAAACTTAATTAGCATTCCTGTTTTTAATTGTAATTTATCCATTTCTAAAAATGTTTTAAGTATTCATTAATTTTATTTTCAAACTTGATGTATCCATCAATTGCTTTCTTTATATCCGAATTGAAAGAAAATCTATCAACTCTAACACAATGGTAAGGTCGTTTTTTAACTCTGTCATCATAGCTAACATAGTCAACAAATTCTAATTCCGGCAACATCATAAACATCCAGGCAATTTGTGGTCGGTGTTTCTTTGGTACTTCATTCGTTACGCATGTTTCTACATGCAATTTTGAATCAGGACACTTAATCTCTAATCCAACTGTCGAGCTGCTTAAACCATCTGGAGATAATCCAGCATACTTATAATGAATGTTGGTTATGTATCCAACTTCTTTAACATCTTCAAGTTCGGCCTCCTCATAAGTTTGCCTTGCAATAGGCTCAAGATCAATTCCCCTCTGCATTGCTTCGGTTACTTTGACTTCTTTTTGCTCACCTGTAAGAAGTTCGCCTAATTTTAGCCAGATTAAAGTCCCTAATCTCGCTGTCGTTGTTACACCAACGCTTTCAGATCCGCCAACTTTTCCAACTCTAATTGCGTACCATTCTTTTGTACGTTGTTCCATGTTGTGGAACTGAACCAGACTTCCGTCTGCTGCTACTAATTTGTTTTCCATGTTTATATTTGATTAAAAATTAATTCTATTTTTTCTTCTAATAATTTTTCAACTGATTCCGCTCTTCCAAGCCATAACATATCTACTTCTCCTAATTCTCTGCATATATCGAGAATAGCTTTTAAATCTGCAATACTTAATTGATCCATGTTTATTTATTTAAAAGTTTAATGTTTTTTTCACTTATTGAATAGTGCTTTTGCACTGTTTCAATTGATGTTCCAGATGCGACCTTTTTAACAACATCATTCCATTTTTTGTGATCTGGTGTAAGTTCTGGTTTCGCTTTTTTAACGGTAGCCGCTTTGATATTAATTACTTGAAACCACTCGCCAAAATGCTTTTCTTCTTTTGGGAAAATAGTGATTTGTTTTCCAGTCCATTCATCCATTAATGGAGTACCTAAAACAGTACTAATTTGCTTTGCTTTTCTGTTCGTTAAGATCATTGGTTTTTCAACCTCCTCAAACCATAACGTTACATGATCTTCTTTTTTCCTACTCTTAGGCGAGTAGAAATTTACAGCCTCGTAACTTTTGATTGTTACAGTTCCCTCCTGGATTTCATCTCCGTTTAAGAACTCTGTATTCATTACTTTTCTCCAATGAGATTCGTTTTTTTCACTCATAATTTAATTGTTTTTTATTGCTTCCGTAAATTGTTTTTTACTTGAAAGCATTGTTAATCTTGATTTTTTACTTAAACAAATAACTTTTAATATTTATAGTATTCCATCATCGGCCATAGATATAAATTTGTCTTTCGTTATAACTAAACTATCTAACAACATAATATCTAATGTTTTCAATCCGTCTCGAACTTTTCTGCTAATTATCTTATCAGAATTACTAAATTCTGCTGTTCCGCTTGG
>JBDLJL010000420.1:0-2049 GCA_039714415.1 Bacteroidota bacterium | reverse complement strand
ACCATCACCATAACTAACAGAACGTTGATGGTTGTTCTCACCGGTTCCTGTCCAAACTACATTGGGATTGTTGGGGTCTATTTTTAAACAACCGATAGAATAGGAGGTTTGTTTGTCAAAAACAGGTTTAAAGGTCGTGCCGTTATTAACAGTTTTCCATATATGTCCAGAGGCAAATGACACATAATATTCACTATGATTTTTAGGATTTACAGCAAAATCAGAAACTCTTCCTGACATAAATGCCGGACCGATACTTCTAAATTTTAAACCGGCTTCTAAGGCAGGTTTTTTATCATCTTCTTTTTTATCTTTTTGAGCGTAGCTAATTGTGCTTAGTAGTAAAAAACTAAGTAGGAAAAGGTAAATTGATTTCATTGAAAGTGTTATTATGTACTGTTAATTAGAAAATTATTTAGCGTAACAAAGATAATTAAATATAAGTATTGGGTAAGTTAAGGGTTTAACTTTGAGTTAAACCTAACAGGTTTCAAAGACCTGTTAGGTTTAAAATTCTTTTTCTTGACACTTAAACAGTTGTAATACAGTCTTAAAACAGTTTTAAACCATTTATATACGAAAGTAAGCGTTTAACTACCGATACGGTTTTGTGAGTCACCGGTTATTTGCACTGTCGAAACCCAAGAAGTATTTTCATGGCGAGACAAAAAAACATTTTTTAATTTAATACCTTATCTTATGAATACGTTAAGAAACCAAGTACAGCTAATCGGAAACCTCGGAAATGATCCTGAAATCTTTCAATTCGAAAATGGAAAGAAAAAAGCTACAATTAGTGTAGCTACTAATGAAACTTATTTTAATTCTGATAAAGAAAAAATAACCAATACGCAATGGCACAATGTGGTCTTTTTTGGTAAAACAGCAGAAGTAATTGAAAAATATTTACAAAAAGGAAAAGAAATTGCCATTATCGGTAAACTTAATTATAGAGATTACGAAGACAAAGACGGCAATAAACGCTATACAACAGAAATTGTAGGAAGTGAATTGGTGATGTTGGGGAGTAAGTAGATAGCTGTTGGCTCTGAGCTATGTGCGGTGAGCTTTGAGCTCACTGCCTATAGCCCGAGGCACAAGGTTAAAAGTAGATAAAAAATGAGAAATTATAAAAATTTTGATGTTTGGAAAGAAGGAATATGCATTGTGAAAAAAATCTATCAGTTAACAAACTATTTTCCAAAAAGTGAAGTATTTGGTTTGCAAAGTCAAATGAGAAGAGCAGCAGTCTCTGTACCTTCTAATATCGCTGAGGGTAGTAGCAGAAACAGTGAAAAAGAATTTAAACGTTTTTTAGAAATTGCACTCGGTTCTTTATTTGAATTAGAAACACAATTGATTCTTTCAAATGAATTAAATTATTTAGAACAAGGAGACTTAAAAGAAACGTCAGAAAGTATCACACTAGAGCGAAAAAGATTAATAAGTTTTATCAAAAGACTTAAATGAGTAGTTAGCCCGCAGCTCAGAGTCCACATCTCAAAGCCCTTTTACAATTTCCCCATCAAATAATCAGCCGTATAAGAATCTTTCACTTTCACTAAATCCTCAGGCGTGCCTTGAAAAATAAGATTACCTCCATTTTTGCCACCTTCTTTACCTAGGTCGATGATATAGTCAGCAACTTTTATTAAATCGAGGTTGTGCTCTATTACGATTACGGTATGCCCGTTTTCTATTAAAGCATTAAATGAATCTACCAATTTATTAATATCATGGAAGTGTAGGCCGGTAGTAGGTTCATCAAAAATGAATAGCGTTTTAGTGCCTCTACCACCTTTAATTAAGAAGGAAGCCAGTTTAATGCGCTGTGCTTCACCACCTGATAGGGTAGAGGAAGCTTGTCCTAAATGCACATAGCCCAGACCAACATCTAATAAAGGTTGTAGTTTTTTTACAATTTTTTCTTGTTGGTGCAGGTCGAAAAAAGCAATGGCTTCATTAACTGTAAAATCTAAAATATCACTAATAGATTTGTCTTTGTATTTTACTTCTAAAACTTCTTTTTTGAAGCGTTTACCATGGCAG
>JBDLJL010000419.1:0-2054 GCA_039714415.1 Bacteroidota bacterium | reverse complement strand
ATTCCTTCCGACAAACCACTGACCGTAGTTTGAACTTCTCCGGTAAGTTTCATGGCAATATAATCGCCTGGAAGCATTATTTTATAAATCTTTGCGAAAAGTTCAGGCTCGTTTTCTTTCACCCACTTTAGTTTCGAGGCTGTAAAGTTTCCAGGCGAATTTAGCAGGCTCGACAGGCACCTCTTACCACCAATTTGCTCGAATGCCTGGTCGCCGAATTTTGTAGCCCGGCTGTCGCACCAGATTATTGAAGGGCGTATTACTTCGTGGTTTTTATCAACCATTACTAATCCGTGCATCTGGTACGAAATGCCTATCGAATCGATACTTTCCGCATCTGCTTTGGAAGTTTTTAAAACATCGGCTAGAGCCAGTTTCAGGTATTTCCACCACAATTCCGGATCCTGTTCTGCCCATCCGGCTTTGTGAGCAGTTATTTGCATTTCCTGTTTGGGATAGAACGACGAAGCAACAAGATTCCCGTTTTTTGCTTCAATAAGAGAAACTTTTACCGACGAACTACCTATGTCGATTCCTAATAAATGCATGATTTAAAGTATTTTATTGTTTTTGATTCTCCCGAACTGTTCTGTTCTGGTATGATTGCAAATGTAAAGCCAAATAAAGTTGTATCAAAATTAAGAAATGTGTTATATAACATATAAACTGATGTTTATACTTAAATCCGCAAGTCACGGTGTGAGTTATTGATTAATAGTGCGTTCCAATAATAAAACAAGTGCAGTTTACACAAGGCTCACGCCGTGACTATCAGCCTTTTAACTGAAACACCTGCGGATTTTAGATCTATACTGACGAACGGATTTTTAATGTTGTTGGTACCTCAAATTGTATTGGCTTTCCTGATGCAACAAACTCTGCAGCTTTTTTCCCCATCAATTCAAAATCAGTAGAAATTACAGTGATACCATTTTTTACATATTTCTTCATAGGGGTTTCGTTGTATGAGATTACACCAACTTCCCTTCCTGGTTTAAAACCATTTTTAGAACATTGATCAAGGAAGCTGGCAAGAGTTCGATCGCTTACCAAAAAGTATAGTCCGTCTTTTTTAATTTTAAACTTATCTGTTTCTAAAATAATTTTGTGTTTTACGTTATTCTCAGCACAGAATCTTTTAAAATAGTCGATCGATTCTTTCGGATGATACGTAAACGGTGGATAGTAATATATGAATTCTTTGTATTTCTTTATTGAAGTAATATTTTTTGTAAGGCATCTATAAACTGCATCTCCAAAATTTTGAAATACAACAGATTGTTTGTCTGAGGTGTGAACTTTCCAGTCGATAACAAGCAACTGTTCGGCCGGAATATTATTGATGATATTTGGTACATTCTGATGATTGAAATTCATTACAATGTATTTACTGTACTTGCCGATACTTTCTTTTATCAGTTTCTCAAATACATTAATGTTATAATGGTGAAAATGTAAATCGACACTAATATTTTTAGGCAGGTGGTTAATAAATGAATGATATAAAACCTCTTTGTAAGCTTTAAAAGTATCGAGAAACAGAAATACCCTGGTTATTCTCCGTGTAACAAAGTATCCCCGGTTGGGTACAGATTCTACAATACCTCTTTTTTTTAGCTCAGCGTAAGCTTTAAATACTGTATCACGCGAAAGTTGACTCTCCTTCATAATCTGATTTACCGATGGAAGCATTTCTCCCTGTTTTAGCTGATTTTGGCTTATCGAATTAATAATAGCATCAACTAATTGCTGAAATTTTAATACATTGGAGTATTGGTCTACTGTAAATCTAAATTTACTCATAATAAATTTTGTTAATTACCAGAACAGTTACTATTCTGTTCTGTTCCAAGTGTTCAAATATAAAACTATTGTTTTAACATTTTTAAATAATTGAAGTGCAATAGTTAAATAAAGGGGACGTTATTATAAAAAGGATAAGATGAAGTTATTTCTTTAGTGGTTAAGTTTGGTCAGCAATTCTTTTTAAACTTCATTTTTATCCTTTTTCTTTGCCTTAAAATTACCAAATTTTTGGTTATTAAAAACTTCAA
>JBDLJL010000418.1:0-2054 GCA_039714415.1 Bacteroidota bacterium | reverse complement strand
TTCCTAAATCGATTCCGATAATTTTTCCCATTATTATATTTTTTAATTTGTTTTTCTTAAAATTTTACGATTGGCATAAATCAATGATTGTGCCATGGGGAAATGACTAAAATATGACGCAAAACTGACATATATTTGTCAAAAGGTGGATTTAATTCTGTCAAAACCGGTGACAAAAAGACAGGAATAAAGAAAAACCTGAAGTATTATCAACTAGAAAATAGCATATCTCAAACCTATTGAACTATAAAAAGATAGTGAACTGCGATAACTTGAATAATCGTCAAGATACCATCTATTATTAATCCCTGAATAAAAATGCAGACGAAGCCTGGGTGATAAATAATAAGACAAATACCCCTGAATGTGACTATTCAAATACTCACTTAAATATTCTTCCCTATCAATTCGTTTGCTTTTGTTATAATTTATTCTTGCATGTATCTGTGCATTGGTTCTGGTATTCAAATACCAATTTAGCATATAATTTAAATTAACTCCATACCAATATTTTAAATTACCCGTACTTATATTATAGTATGGCGAAAGATTCAAGTAACGTTGCCATTTTAAACCTATTGGCTTATTTGATTGTAAACTTATTAAGGCTCCAAAAGTTTCATACTTTTCTGTGCTTTTGTTTTCTATTTCGGTAAAATCATCTATTTGCGAATCGTATTTTTTATTGTAGTCCTTAAAATATTGATTTATCAGTTCACCGTTCACATCAAATAAAATTCGGGTTCCGTGGCTCCTTAACTGTCCTCCAAAATCCCAAATATCGGATAATGAAGTAAAATAAACAGCATCTGAATCATCAACTATTCCCATCTGGGTAAGAACCGAATCAATACTTTTAATTTCATATATTTTTCTTAATCTCGAATCGAAAAACCGTTGGTTTTTTAGTTCTGATATTTTACTGGCAATTAAAATTATTTCTTGTTCTGAGAGATCTCTTTTAATACGGTTATTTTTTACTAATTCATCAATTATATAAATTGCATGTCGCAGATCTCCAACCGGTTCAATTCTTCCATAACCGTATCCAATATTTAATTTTGGCATTAAATTAATTGAATAATCAATCGATTTAATATCAACAATTGGGTATAATACTCCACCTCCAACATCTTGCGCAGGATAGTCATCCTTATCAAAGTTTAAAAGTTTGTCTTTATTCTGGTAATAAGAGAATTGAATGTTGGGTTGAACATGTATGAACCATTTATCCTCTATTAAATAGTAATAGTTATCCAGATTAAAGTTCAGGTTTATGTCAGTATCCTCCTTTTTTAGCGGATTTTCCTGATTGTTCTTTGTCCTGTCTAATTGTAGATCGGTATCAAGAATGCCAGAAAAGTTGCTTTGACGTTTTTGTGAATTAAAATAATAGTTGTATTTGGCTTCAAAGTCTTGATTGAAATCTAATTTTGAAAACCTATCTTCATTATCAAATGTTCTGGAAGAATAATCATTGTCTATCCCAAATTTAAAATCCAACTGATGCCTCTTAATATCCGGCAATTTGTATTTCGACAAATCAAAATTTTCGTACTGTGCTAAAGAAATTAAGCTAATAAAAATGAATGCAAAAAAAGGTAATAATCTTTTCATGGCTCTGGTTTTTGAGTTTTAGCCCATGGTTCACAAAGAATATGCCAGTTTAATATTATTCAGTTATCTTTTTCGTAAAAGTTTATTACATTGAGCAACAGATCAAACAGACACTTATGACAACTAAACCATTACGGACTGAACCTCAAAAACGGCTTTACTCGCTTGATGTGCTTCGCGGATTCGATATGTTCTGGATTACCGGGGGCGGATTTCTTGCTATTGCAATTTCACAAATAACAGGTATCGAGTGGCTGTAAACACAAATACACCACGTTGAGTGGGAAGGATTCAGGTTTGAAGACCTGATTTTTCCGCTGTTTATGTTTATTGCCGGAGTGGCTATCCCTTTCTCGGTAAAATCAAAACTGGAACAGAACGTACCAAAAAAAAGGTTGTTTTGGAAGGTATTTAAAAGAATGGTTATTCTTATCATT
>JBDLJL010000417.1:0-2067 GCA_039714415.1 Bacteroidota bacterium | reverse complement strand
GCATTTAGGCGTAAATCAATTTTCCATGCTTTAAACCAGAAAGCTGTTGCCCGTTCTCATGCTAAATCTGTTATGAGGGCTTATGAAGATATGAACCTCATTGTAGTTCATATGGGAGGTGGTACAACAGTAGGCGCCCATGAAAAAGGAAGGGTAATTGATGTAAATCAAGGGCTTGATGGTGAAGGGCCATTTTCACCGGAAAGAAGTGGTACCCTTCCTGTTGGTGATTTGGTCAATATGTGTTTTAGCGGAAATTATACCAAAGAAAAAATAAAAAGGATGATTAAAGGTGAGGGGGGGCTGGTGGCTTATCTTGGTACTAACAGTGCTTATGATGTGGAATTGCGTGCTATGGATGGAGACGAAGAAGCTAAATTTTACCTTGATGCAATGGCCTACCAGGTTGCAAAAACAATAGGTTCAATGTGTCCCGCATTAAAAGGAAATGTGGATGGTATTTTATTGACTGGTGGAATTGCCAATTCAAAATATTTTGTAAATAGAATAATTGAAAGAGTGCACAGGATTGCCCCGGTTCATGTTTATCCCGGCGAGGATGAGATGAGGGCTCTGGCAATGAATGGTTTAATGGTAATAAAAGGGGAGCTTGAACCAAAGGTTTACGATAAGTAATGGTTGAGTTTAATTTCAGAGTTGGTAATAAATCAAAATGTAACGTATTAAAGCCTTATTTTTTCAATTAGGAAAATCACGCTCTATATTGGTAAATCATAATTCTTTGCTTGGTTTTTACGACAAAATACCCTATTTTGTTCCTCGTTTTGTGTATGAGCTTTGTTGAATATGTGATGTAATTAGCTTTTGTATAAAAATTTACATCTTGTTTTACAAATCTTTTTATAAATTTCTTGGGTTAAATAGCTGAGATTTTTATTTTTAACCTTAATAACCTGTTAATGGATAAATTATTGAAGTTTTTTAAATATAAACTGATCATAGTTTTTGTTTTATACAATGTTTCAATACAAGCACAAATAGAGGACAATAATTCCTCCATTGTTGGGTCAGATCAATATTATTGGTTCTATATCAAAATGAGCAAATCCTCAAATCGTATTTTTGTAAAACAGGTTGGAAATTATATAGAATCCGGCTCGTTAGATGATTTTATAGAAGACCATCAGCAAGGGTTAATTTCTGGTAAGATTTTTCTGGGTCCTTTTTATCAAGAATATCAAGCGCAACAATCACAGTTATTTTATAAGTATGCCGGGAAAAAAGGGAGGATACCGGGAATGGCATTAGGATCGGATGATGAGAAAACTGAATATAGTTTTTTTTATATTAAGCCATTTTCTGAAGATTTCAAAAAGGACATTTATCTGGAGCGAATCCCATCCAGGGTTGCCAATGGTACCCAAAGTGATTTTAGGGAAATGTTGGATATAGGCTTTGATTTTCAGCAGTTGGCTGTCGGACCTTTTTTTAGACATGAATTAGCAGAAAAATCAAAGTTTGCTTTTGGAAATATTGTAAAATCAAGTCCGGAAAATGCAATTGATTCCCTTAAAAGTAAAAGGTTAAAAGCAATGTCTAAAAGGTGGAAATCTTTAAAGTTTAAAATTGTTAGGCATCCGGACTCTGAAGATTCTACAAAATTTGCATATCGGTTTAGTACCAAGTTTCCCAGGAGATATTTTGCATCTGATGCCATACAAACTATTACCATTAATGCAAATTATGATGACTTTAATAACTCTCATCAAAGTTTTACCCTACAAGGCGATCAAGTTATTGATAATAACTACGTTGTTTCATCTCAAATGAGTAGGGTTTATATAAGAATATTTAATTTTGATAAGTATGAGGGTGCAAAAATAAGAGGCTTTTTACTTGAAAGTTTTATATATAATGATGCTGAAATGATTGAATTAGAATCGGTTTATTTTAAGGTAAAATAGTTTTTTTCACCTTTTCTAGTAGTGCGTTTTTTTAATAACATAGTATAAATTTGTTTTAGATTTTTTCTTTAGGCAAGGCAAAATTTGCAAGCATGACCTGTTCCGCCATAGCGGAAGCCGTAGCTACGGTTAATAATTTTAA
>JBDLJL010000416.1:0-2083 GCA_039714415.1 Bacteroidota bacterium | reverse complement strand
TATTTATGCAATGGGAGGGACTCCGCTTATGGCTATTGCAATTTTGGGATGGCCGGTCGACAAAATATCAGAGCATGTTGCTAATCGTGTTATAGAAGGGGGTAGGGATGTTTGTAAACAGGCGAAAATACCTTTAGCCGGAGGACATAGTATCGATAATCCTGAACCCTTGTTTGGTCTGGCTGTTACTGGCAGGGTAGATTTAAACAAACTAAAACGCAATGATACTGCAAAAGAAGGATGTAAGCTGTATTTAACCAAGCCTTTGGGTGTAGGTATTCTTGCTACAGCACATATTGACGGTGTAATAAAACCTGAACATGCGAATATTGCACCCGATTCTATGATGATATTGAATAGTGTAGGCAAAAACATGGCTGAAATAGAAGGAGTTACTGCAATGACTGATGTTACAGGTTTTGGATTGTTAGGGCACTTGATTGAGATGTGTGAAGGCAGTGATCTTTCTGCCAGCTTGGAATATGATAAAATTCCGGTATTTGAACCGGCGTTTCAATATATCGACAAAAAATCAATACCCGGGGGGACAAAAAGAAATTGGGAAAGCTACGGGGGAAAAGTAATATTACCTGATTTAGATATGAGGCATATATTAGCTGATGCCCAAACCAGTGGCGGTTTGCTGATTGCTGTTATGCCTGAAGATTCAATGCAGGTTGAAGGTTTGTTAAAAAAGAATGGCTTATATTATCAAAGTATCGGAAAATTAAAGCCGGGGCGAAAAGATTGTGTGATAGAAGTTGTGTGATTATTTTGTTAAAATACGTGTTATCAAAGACGGCAGGGCAGTTTGTAAACAGGTAAATATATTTTTAGCTGGACTGCCTATTTTATATGCCTGGTTTATTTTAAAAATTTAAAATTAGTATTATTTTTGTGGCTGTTATGCTAGCCTGAAATGTAAGTCAGATTTGAGCAAACTCGAATTTTTAAAATATTTTATACAAATAAACGATATAACTTATGTCCGGATCAAAAATAATATTGCACAATGGTGTAGAAATAATTTTTAATGACTACTCAGGCCTAAAAACGGTCGATGAAGTTAAAAATGTTGTTAATCAGGCTGCTAAAATAATTCAAAATAAAAAACCTAATTCGGTACTTTCTTTAATATGTTTTAAAAACACACATTTTAACAAGCAGATTATTAGTGCTTTGCAAGATGCAGCTAAAGATAATAAACCATACATAAAAGCAAGTGCTGTGTTTGGGGTCTCCGGTATGGGAAAAATTATATTAGACGGTGTGATAAAACTTACCGGACGTGATTTGCCAACATTTAATAGTGAGGAAGCTGCAAAAGAATATTTGGTATTAAAATAGTTAAATTTTATACCGAAACTTTCACTTTAAGCGAAAGCTCCGGTTGGTATATTTAATCAAGTTTTTCGATTACAATATTTCTCCCAACTTGTTTCAATGCAATAATTGCATTATGCTTTTTAGACCAAACAGGTGCACCATATTTACCGGGCAGTTCTTTTCCATTAAATACAAGTTTCCAATTTGCATCCATTTGTTCATTTAAAATCATATAATATTTTGTTTGTTTGTTGGTAATAAGCATTGCATATTTATTGCCCGAAGGTGTTGCAGCAAAAGTGCCAATTTCAGCATAAGCATTATTGTTAATAGTTTGTCCGTTTTTATAAAGTTTGTATGTCCATATTTTGTCTTGAATAGTACGTACTGTATAAAATAATGATTTTCCATCGTCAGTAGGGTAAAGTTTTCCGGCATTAAGATCGCCGCTGACATCAAAATTTAAATTTCCGTAATAGATATGGTGATTTTTCCCGGATACGGTTTTATCAATTTTTGCATGAATAACAGCTTCATCTGAAGCATGATTAAACGTAATAGGCTCTATACTTGAAATTTTTCCGTTAAATGGAATACTTTTACCATTTTGTTTATACCAAACATATAAATTTCCATTAGGCGACATTCTTGCTCCCGGGTTTTTTCCATTTTGCTTTTCCCATAAAACGTTACCTCCACTTGCAATTACAAAATATTGTGAATTTTTTATATCATTGTTCACATAGTAAAGTGATTT
>JBDLJL010000415.1:0-2119 GCA_039714415.1 Bacteroidota bacterium | reverse complement strand
GATTATAATTCTTGAAAATTAAATTTTGCCACAAAATTTGGAACAACCCTAAAAATAAAAAACCTAAACAATTCATAAAGAATTATTTAGGTCTATTTTAGTAGCGAGGAGCAGATTGTATCACATTTTTTTATAACCATTTTACGGGCTTTAACGGACGGTTAAACATCAATTTTGTATCAAATCTTGGAACAAGTTACAAAATTTCTAACTTACTTAATTGTATGAGGTCTAGTTATTAAAAGTTGTAATACGTGTTACTTAATTTATTCTTTATATTCAACTCCTAGATTATACATTAAAAATGACCAGCTATCAGCTAAATAATTAATACCACTACTTGTGGGTGAGCCACCATGTCCTGCATCTTTACTGATTCTAATTAATATTGGGTTATTTCCATCAGTTTTTTCCTGTAAAGTAGCTGTAAATTTAAAGGAATGGGCAGGAAACACACGATCATCATGATCTGCTGTTGTTATAAATATTGCTGGATTTTTTCCCATTTTCACATTGTGTAATGGAGAATATTTATATAAATATTCAAACTGATTTTTATTATCGCTCGATCCAAATTCTGTAACCCATGCATGTCCGATAGTAAATTTTTGATACCGTAGCATATCATAAATACCAAGATCAAGAAGTGCTACTTTGAACATTTCAGGTTTCTGTATCATACAGGCTCCTGACATAAGTCCTCCTGCTGACATACCTTGGATGCCAATTTTATCTGGTGAAGTATATTTATTTTTAAATAAATATTTTGCTGCATAAATAAAATCATCTAAACCATTTTGTTTATTCTCAAGCATTCCTGCTTTGTGCCACTCTTCGCCATATTCACCACCACCACGTAAACCGGGCATGCAGATAATGAAACCCTGCTCCAATAGAGGAATTGTATATGCAGTAAAAAAAGGGCCTATACTCGCTCCATAAGCACCATATCCACCCAAAAGTGTCGGATTATTACTGTTCAACTCAATACCTTTTTTGTAAGTGATGTACAATGGTATCTTAGTGCCATCTTTGCTTGAATAATGTACAAGTTTTGTTTCAAAACCATTAAGATTAAAATCGATATTTGATTTTTTAAATAGAATACTTTTGTTATTTTCAATATCATATTTATATATTGTTAGGGGTTGGGCAAATGAAGTATAAGTATAGAAAACTTCTTTATCCCAATTTCTTCCGGTAAATCCCATTACAGTCCCGGCTCCGGGTAGGTCTATATCATAGAGTTTTTTTCCATTATAATCATAAACAGATACAAACATTAAAGTTCCTTTTTGAAATTTTACAATAAATTTTCCGCCAACAAAAGTAACTCCCTTCATTATACTCTCTTGCTCAGGAATTATAGTTTTCCATTGGTCTTCATTCGGATTTTTTGGATCTATCAAAACTAGTTTATAGTGAGGAGTTTTATGGCTTGTTCTGATAAAAAAACCGTCATCCGTACTGGCAACTAAGCCGTGATCTGCGTACGAACTTACAAGAGGTATTATTTCAGAATTATTTACAAGATCCTTATAATAATATACTTCATTTGATGCCCCCTTTCTCGCACTTATGACGAGGAATTTTTGATTGTCTGTAACGATAATGCTAAATCGAATTTTAGGATTTTCAGTATCCTGATAGATCAATTTATCTTCTGATTGTTTTGTACCAAGTTTATGATAAAATATTTTTTGATTTTCATTGATGCCTTTCATTTTCTCTTCTTCCTTTGGTTTCTCATAACCGGAATAAAAGAATCCATCTTTATGCCATGACATGCCCGAAAATTTTATCCATTCAATATGGTCTCCCAATTTTTCTTTTGTTGTTGTATTCATCACATAAAATTCAAGCCAGTCTGAACCTTTTGTTGAAACGGAATAACCACAATATTTGTTATCTGCAGAAAAATAAAGTCCTCTAAGACGAAGGCTGTTATCCTTTGAAAAAGTATTTGGGTCAACAAAAACTTCTTCAGTACTATTATCCATACCTTTTTGCCTATAAACAACATTTTGTTCCTGAAGTCCGTCATTCTTATAAAAATAATAATAGTCGCCTTTTTTGTAAGCTCTCATGTATTTTTCATAATCCATCACCTCATTTAAGC
>JBDLJL010000414.1:0-2122 GCA_039714415.1 Bacteroidota bacterium | reverse complement strand
TGGAAAAAGGAAGCAGGGACTTAAATCGCAGGTTTTTTACGTTTCATGAAAAAAAGAGACCATATATAATATTAAAGTGGGCTGAAACTAAGGATGGTTTTATTGATAAAAAAAGAAAATCGGAAGAAACGGTAGAGCAAAACTGGATTACTAACCAGCTTTCAAAGCAATTAGTACATAAATGGCGAACAGAGGAATCTGCTTTTATGATTGGGCGAAATACGGCGAAGAAAGATAATCCTCAACTTACAGTTCGTGAGTGGCATGGCAGAAACCCAGTCCGAATTGTACTGGATCGTAAATTAAAATTATCAACTGATTTAAGGTTATTCGACAATAGTGCCCAAACATTGATTTTTAATTCCATAAAAAATGAACAAAAAAACAACTTAAATCACATTAAAATTGAGTTTAATGATGTTGTATTAAATTCCGTATTGAGTAAATTATATGAATTAGAGATTCAATCGCTTGTGGTTGAAGGTGGTGAAAAACTGTTAAGCAGTTTTATAAATACCAATTTATGGGATGAAGCAAGGGTTTTTGTAGGCAATAAATATTTTAAAGAGGGTGTTAAAGCACCTGTTTTTTCTTTTGAACCTATAGAAGAAATTCTGTTGGGTGATACGAAACTGTATTGTTATAAGAATAAATATTGATAAACCCTTGATCATAAACCATTGGCCTCGGCCATGTAAGCCGCTTATAATCTGACCTTTAATTTATTTTTTATTAATTCCAACAAGCTTTTACGGTATAAAATCAGTAAAATAAACACAATAACGAGTAAACTATAAACATGAAATAACAATCTTGAACCAAGGCTATAACTATTTACTCCCTTTATAGCTATCACCTCACTATTTGCACTTGAAATTCTTGACCAGCTTATAAATAAATCTGCAATAGGAAGTAATCCAAGAACAAATCTTTTCTTCTTGTCAGAAGTATATGAAAATCCAAATGCTTCAATTGTATTTGATAAAAGGTTTGCTGTTCCATATTCTCCAAAACTTTTCAATGTACCTATAGCAACAATTGTTCCGGCAAATCCAACACCAAGAATGACAGGCCCTGAGTCTACATCACCAAGCCCGGCTTCACCTTCTGGATATTCACTGATAGCAGGCAATCCAAATCTTGTAATATGAAATTTTTCATGATAAATTTTGAACTGTTCAACCGCAAATTCCGGGTCAATTTCAGTTAACAACCTAAGGATTAGGCTAATTGACGAACCTCTTGCACCTTCAATCGTTTTTCCTGTTTCTGAATGTGTTGAATGAGGAATTAATTTGGTTTCAGGGTCTAGCTTGGATTTTAAATTTTTAATCCAATTTTTAATTATTGAACTGTATTTATCGGAAATTATTTCATCATGAATTTTCAAGGATGCAATTGCTAAAAAAGCATCTGCCGGCCATGATGAATTTAGATATGATTCCAAATAAGGTGTTTTACTTCTTTCAAAAGCACTGGCTATTTGATCACATTGAAATGTGAATTCATCTATCACATTTTTATCTTTTTCATTTGTACAAGCTAATATTTTTGAAAGCAAATAATTTTTCCAGCCTGCATAAAAGATTCCATACGTAGGAATTAATGTTGAATCAAAATTGGACCTGGCAAATCCTGTATTTATTTGATTATACGCGTACCTGGCTTCAGAAATCGCATGATCAAACAATACTGGATTATTTTTTTCAGCCATAGCCAATTCACACCAGCTTAAACCATATAAAGCATAAGTAAAAACATAGCCTTCAGGAAATATGCTTTGCATTTCATATGCCAGATTATTGTTTTTTATTTCTCCCTCTATATAATTTAACTGACACAATACATCTCGGCATGTTTCCTTTTTGTTGTTTAAATCCGGCCCGAAATAAAGTTTAATATTTAGATATACAATTACGCCAATAAAAAATATTGAGATTACAACAAAAAATGCCCTCATAATTAAGTATTTGGTAAAATTCTTAAATTCATTTTCTACCATTTAATATGATCATCAATAAACTGAATTAGGCTTTCGGACATTTTTTTGTGATGTTCGACCTCAGGATGCCCGAGTTTATTTATATATGGGAAAAAATGTGTATAAACCCTGTCATCATCT
>JBDLJL010000413.1:0-2178 GCA_039714415.1 Bacteroidota bacterium | reverse complement strand
GTGCTACTGCTTTATTTGTAAAAAGAAAAAAAGCTGCAATTAAAATTGTTGTTAGTTTTAGTTTCATAAAATAAGATTTTTAAGTTTAATTAATGCGTATTGATAAAGTCGGTACTTAATTCATTCTATTAATACAAATTATCAAAGTCAAGCCCTGGCTAATATATAAAAACAGACTTTAAATATGGGTTCTATTGAACCTTAGGTAGGGCAATCGCTTTTTAAATATTATCGGTGCTCTGCACCTTTTTTTTATCTGTAAAATTAATTTCTACAAATATTTCCGGTATTCCACACCTATTCTTTGTAATAAAGTGGCAGCCCGCGTGCAGCCATAGCTATAGCGGAGGAGCAGCCACGTTAATATTTGTATAAAATCGGAATAAGGTGCAGAGTACCGATAATATAACGTTATAAACCCTCAGCTAAAGCCTTTCGTGGCTATTCTTTCATTCTTATTTAAAGTCAACTGTTATTGCTTTGGCAACACTATTTTTATTATCTGCCACAAATTCCTTTACTGAAGGGATAGCTTTTTTAGCGACTTCTTCCTTTAGAACTGCTTCGGTTTTAAGTTTTCCTGATTTTTCTTTTAAGGAAGGCTTTACTGAAGGGTCACCGTCATAAGTTTCCCAGCTAATTTTATCAATACTTGTCAGCTTACTTGTAATCGTATTAATTTTCTTAGCAGCACCATTGCCCCTGAAATCCCAAATTTCAAGATATACTTCACAGGAAGCCTTAGCACTTTCAGTAAAAGTTGTTACTGTCCCTTCATTTTTTTCAAATTTCACACCCCCCACAAGGTATTCTTTCGCTTTTGAGTCTGAAAGAATTTCTTTTCCTTTATTATATATTTTAAATGTTGACTCAAAATCGGTTTTTGTAACACTTTTTTTCTCCCACTTTCCTGTTTCCTTGTTTTTTTCGCTTATATAATATTTACCAACAGTTTTTGTTGTTTTTGTAATACCATTATTTTTATAAGTAACAGGCCCTTTTTTATCAGAAGCTTTCACTATTATAAAACCATAAGCATATTTCCCTGTTTTTGCTTTTTCCTGGTTTTCGGGCTTTGTCATGTCCCATTCTTTAAAATCGTCACCTGTATTAACTTTAATGCGTTGGGGAATATTTTGATCTACCCTTAAATTATCTGAACGTCCCCTTAGGTCATCACCGGGAATTACTTTACCATCGTTATCAACAAATAAAACTTGGGGATAAGCACGCCCATCGCAAATAGCACTTCTTTCTTTACTGTCTTTATAATTTTCAACCCAGTACTTGATTTCACGATATGTGAATGCAGCCTTAGATTGACCTTTAAATGTTAATAATGTTTTTTCCTGCTCACTGGCTTTTTTATACAAAATTTCTGCACCGGCCTTGCATACAGCATCATATTTTGCTTTCCAGTCTTTATATTCTTTGTCGTACTTCTCTATTTTCAACAAAGTCTTTTTTGCTGTTTTTAATTGCTCCAGGTCATTAGGCGAAGAAGTAAATATCCTTACACCCTCATCGTAATAAATAGATGAGATATATCCATTGATTTTGCTAAGGTATGGTGTATTTTCTTTTTCTTTGGCCTGGTTTGTATATTTAAAGGCCAGCTTAAAATGGTCTATTGCTTTTATTCTTTCGGTATAGTTTTTTGTACCTGTTGTAATTTTTTCGCCTGCATCAAAGTGGGCTTTTGCAGCTTTTGCACGGGCTTCTTCTTGTAAAGTGCTATAATCTTTATAATGCAGGTCAACTGACAGGTCTTTAAAAGTAACAGGGCCATCGCCAAAACTCTTTTTTAACTTTTCGTTAAGGTATTTCCATGAATTAGCGTTATCAGCAACAGCATCATAGCCGAATTCTTCTGTTTGTGCTGCATCTTCAATTTTTTTAATGTCTGCTAAGGCTGTAGGATAAGCTTTAGCAAATTTTTTCAAAGAGCTTTTCTTTACTTTTTTTGCCAGTTTTTTTGCATATTCTGTTGCATCTTTTACTGATTGTTGGCTAAAAACAGTTTGCCCCATAAAAATGACTGCCACTGCTACTAATAAAATTTTAGTTCTATTTTTCATCTTATTTTGTTTTTAATTATTATTAAATTATAAAGGTTGATAAAATATTGAAATATAAGGAAATGAACCGAAGGCTTAGCTTTAACCGAAGCCTTCGGTT
>JBDLJL010000412.1:0-2180 GCA_039714415.1 Bacteroidota bacterium | reverse complement strand
CTTTGTAGACAGAATTTCCAATTCATCTATGCTAAAAAGATTTAGTACATCCTCATTAGTTAAAGTATTCAGCTCATCATTACTAACTGTATTATAGATATGAGTAACAGCATTATCAATAATATTTTTTACCGATTTAGGATTATTACTGCATGATATAAGTAGGAGTAAAGAGAAAAATTTTAGACGGTTTCTAATTTTCATCATAGTTTTTCTTTTTAATGACTTTTAAAGACTTTTCTTTTTGATAAGGTAGTGAATAATAGTTATAAAATTCAAAATACTACATTTACATAAACAATATATTTTTTAGTTTAATATGAATACTTATCCTACGTTAGTCGACAAAATTTATGACCTTAAAGAAACACTACCAAATGAGATATTTTTAAGACAACCTTACGGTGACACTTGGAAAGAATTAACATATTCCGAGGCTATAACTGAAGCTCTTCGATTAGTATCAGCAATGAAATCTTCAGGTTTAAAGAAAGGTGATAAGGTTGGTATTTTTTCCAAGAATTGTTACCATTGGGTAATTTCAGAAATTGCAATAATGCTTGGTGGTTTTATTACTATTCCTTTTTATGCTAATCTGGGAGAAGATGCATTAAAAGAGGTTATTGAATTATCTGGCATTAATTTTTTGTTTGTTGGGAAACTGGATAATTGGGAAAAAGTAAAAAATGGAATTCCTGAGGATATGCCTATTGTAAGTTTTCAGCATTATAAAGGAAGTGCTGTAATTGATTCGGGTATAAAATGGGACGATTTTATTAAGGATAAAGAACCTTACAATGAAAATTTCAGGCCAAAACCAGATGATATTTGGGCAATATTTTATACATCGGGAACAACAGGTGTTCCAAAAGGGGTTGTAATGACCTATGAAGCACCTGCTAATTTGATTAATAAGCAAGATAAACAGTATAATAATTTTAATTTCTCTGCACCTGGAAGAAACACCTTTCTATCGTATATGCCACTTAATCATATTGCAGAGCAAACACTTATAATCACTTGTGGCTTTTATTATGGAGGACAAATCTCTTTTGTGGAATCATTATATACTTTTGCAAAAAATTTAGCTGATGCTAAACCAAGTATTTTCTTAGGAGTTCCCGGTATCTGGGATAAATTAATGCAAGGCATACTTAAACAGACTCCTAAATTAGAAGTTATGCTAAAAATGCCAAAGATTGCAGAAGAGGTGAAAAAGAAAATAAGAACAGCTATCGGTCTTAACAATACAAAATTAGTTATTTCCGGGGCATCAGCAATGCCACCGTCAACTGTTGAATGGTTTCAAAAAATTGGAATTAATATTCAGGAAACTTATGGAATGACTGAAGCATTAGCTATTGTTATTATACAGCCCAGAGACGATATTAGAATTGGAAAATCGGGAAAATGTTTTGAAGAGGGACAAATTAAAATTGATCCTGATACGAAAGAAATACTGGTTAAAAATAGTTGGATGTTCAAAGAGTATTATAATGAACCAGAATTAACAGAATTAAGCTATACTAAAGATGGTTTTTACAAAACAGGAGACACCGGTGAAATTGACCTGGATGGCTATCTTTCTGTAAAAGGCAGGGTGAAAGATACATTTAAAACAACCAAAGGTCTATTTATTGTTCCTGCTCCTATTGAAAATCGTTTTGCAGCCAATGCACTAATTGATCAAATTTGTGTAGTAGGGATTGACCTCCCCCAACCTATTGGTTTAATCCAGCTTTCTCAACAGAGTAGAGAATTAAATGCTGATGAAATAAAGAAAAGTTTGTTAGAAACTCTTAACAGTGTTAATAAACAATTAAAACTTAACGAGAAGCTTAACAAATTAGTTGTTATTTCTGAAAACTGGACTGTAGAAAATGGTTTTTTAACGCCAACCAATAAAATAAAAAGGAATGTAATTCACGAAACATATAATAGCTCATATAAAGAATGGTATCAGCAAAAGAATAAGTTTATTTTGGCTTAGACAAAGCTTACTTAAAAAACGTGAGTTATTACAGCTATTGCCGGACAGTTGTTGGGTTTTTCTTCCATGGTTATCTATTGCTACTTTCCAGTTCACTTAACATATTCTGTAAAATATATTCTGAAATTTTATGCTCTTTATGCGTATCGTCTAACCATAAGTCCCATTGACCTTTGTTTAGTTCTTTTAC
>JBDLJL010000411.1:0-2181 GCA_039714415.1 Bacteroidota bacterium | reverse complement strand
AAGTGCCTAATATAAAGGTTTGTAGCCCGCTCAAACTGTGTGGCGGTTTGAAAGGAAAGTACTACGCAATCTGCCACTACTCATACAATTTACCGTTAGCATTAATGATAAAAAAATAGCAGAAATAATATGACAACAAAAACACTTATTACAGTGATTATCTTAAGTTTAGGGCTGCTATCCTGTAAAAATAAAGATAATGCAACTCATGACCTTGCTACAAATTCTGAAAAATTAACCATTGGAAAAAACATCGATGATTATTTAACTGCGATGGAAGCCATAGGTTTTTCAGGTGCAATTATTGTGAGTTATAAAGATGAAGTAATCCTTCGTGAAGGATACGGATACTCCGATAGGGAAAATCGAATTCCTTTCACACCGCAAACCGTACAGTCCAATGGCTCAAACACCAAACAGTTTACGGGAGCGGCCATCCTTTTATTAGAAAGTCAAAATCAACTTTCAGTGAACGACAGTTTGCCAATTTATTTTGAAAATGTTCCCGTGGACAAACAACAAATCACATTACACCAACTATTGACCCATTCCTCCGGACTATTACAAGGTGTTGGTTATGATGAAGAACCTATTGAGTTCGCCCCATTTTTTAATCGCCTTATGGAGGAACCACTGGAGTTTGACCCTGGAACAAGTTATAATTATTCCAACGCAGGATACTCTTTATTAGCTAGAATCGTAGAAAAGTTAAGTGGTGTAAATTATGAAACCTTTATATATAAAAACCTTCTGAAACCCTCAGGAATGATGAAAACAGGTTATATACAACCTAGTTGGAACCGTGAAAATATGGCCATTGGCTATCAAAAAGGAGATAAATGGGGCGAGGTTTATAAAAAGGGCTGGATTGAGGACGGCTCCAACTGGCATCTAAGGGGAAACGGAGGTCTACATACTACGGCAGAGGACATGCATAAATGGTTCGCAACAGTTAAGGGCAGCGGAGTTTTGGATAAAAATGCGGTTGAAAAATGGACGACAGGTTACGTGACGGAAAATAATGGCTACTCCAAATACGGTTATGGTCTGGTAAGCTATGTTGATGACAAATGGGGAAAAGTAATTACGCACAGTGGAAGCAATAGTATTTTTACATCTCATTTTTTTTGGTTGCCTGAAAGAGATTTCTTCTTTTACATTCATGGGAACAATTCAATTTTTCCGGTCTATAAATTTGAGGAAAATATTCTGAAAGCTGCATTTGATGAAAATTTCAATTTCCCGCCTATAGTAAAAACAAGTAACCTGAATAACGCCATTGAAACGAAACAAAAAGAAGGAACTTATCATTCTACTTATGGAACAATTGAACTGATGGCTGACGATTCGAGGTTTATTGCTAAACTCTCCGGTCAAAATGTCCTAGACCTTATGTTCAAACATAATGAAAAGCAGAAAGAAAAACTTGCAGAGCTCAACTCCAAAATGCTAGAAGTCATGGACAAACTTGAAAAGGGTGATAAAAACCCCTTTAAGGATATTGTTGCAGGGGACGAAGCATCAAAAAAAGTGACCCGTTCATTTCAAAATCGAATCATTCAAATGAGAAGAAATTTAGAATCCTTGAATGTGATAGGGTCTTTTGAAAACAACCCAAGTTCCGATTTATACGAATATGGACCTTACACCACTTTCGTACATGCAAGATTTGAAAACTGGAACCAATATTGGAATCTAGTATGGAATGAAGACGGAATGTATAAAGGAAATTACAGTGGTCCCTGGCCTGAGTTTACATTGGTTCCGGTTAATGAAAAGCAATTTAAAGGCATAAGGGGTATGCTGCCCTGGAATACTGTAAACAACATTGAGTTTATAGATGATTGTTTAAAAATAGAAAATAGTTTATTCTGTAAAATTGAATAGAAAGACTGATATGATTATCATAACTTTTGAAAAGGAATTAAAATAAAAGATTTTATTCAAGAGCAACCACTAATGCTAACACATGGTATAGTGCATGCGGGATTCAGAAGTTTGCGAGCGTTCGTGGCTCGTAAAAAAAAGTCGGTGTACACTGATAAGTTTTCGCTTCGTAATCCCGCACGACACCATACCATCAACCGTTAGGCACTATAATTTTTTGAAAGATCTTGTAACCTTTTGATGGTTAATTTATCTAAACAACAGTTAACAATTAAAATTATACATTATGATACT
>JBDLJL010000410.1:0-2194 GCA_039714415.1 Bacteroidota bacterium | reverse complement strand
CGGTTTACGGCGATGAACGGTTTCCGCGGTAAAAGCCTGCCGGGGCGAAGTAATGGCAAAAGCCAGTATCGGGTGGGTGTATTCCACTACCCGAAAATCATGTTCGTCAATTACTGCGCTTACTTTTTTATTAATGTCGAAACCGAGGAGCGGTAAAAACTTGTCATAAAAGGACACGGCAACGTTAAGGTCTTTAACGGTAATCTGGATGTGGTCGATTATTGGTTGCATGGTGTTTTTTAGCTGCAATTTAAAGAAAATCATTTTTGAAAGAGATATGAAAACGCCTCGTCTTCCGAATCCTTGATATCCACTCCCCCTGTTTTAATTGAGTAAAAATAATTGAAAACCTGACAAAAATTTTTTGTTTAACTAATTTGTTTTGTTTGGTATTTCTGAATAACCAATAGTTTTTATGTTTAGGTAATTAATATACTCTTTAATGTAGTTGCTTGTAACAGTTGTTAGTTCGCACTCCCTGTTTTTAAAATAATCAGTGTCAAGTCCGGATGGGCAATTTGTATCGCGTATATAATTCCCAAAATGTAAAACCAGTTCTGAAGTGCCGGCAGGAAGGTGCTCTAGAATATATATTAAATTAGAGGCGGTTGGATTACCCCAAAAATTAACAATGAATACATCCGGATATAATATCCCAAGTTCATCCAGTTTTTGTACTTTTTGTTCCATTTCGTTGATTCGTGTATAAGTAAGTAACTTAATGGCTTTAAATGGGGCAATACATATACATTTACATACTTTTTTACGACCGTATTTATTCAGTTTACACTTAGAAAACAAATCGGGATATTTTCTACTGGCAGAAACCGGAGACCTGACTGGGATATTAAACTCTTTTGCTAGTTCTGTTATTACATTGAAAAATGGTGGGTACATGGATAAAACTCCGCACTGATCGGACAAAAAACTAACTTTGATATTATATTTCTTAAAGACAAGTATCTGTTCCCTTAGTTCTTTTTTAAGTTCATCAATCACAACGTCACTTGTCTTAAGCAATAAGTTGTCAACAGTATAAAAAACACCGTCGTTGTCAACCAGGGAAGGTACTTGTTCAGCTTCAATTAAAGGAATGCCTGTAAATATATTCAGATGTACCCCGATACTGATCTCTTGATGTTTTTCAGATATTGTTTTTAAATCTGATAAGGATTCTTCAAAATTGGATAATACAGAAATAGCAGTGATTGCCCCATTATTTGCTGCAAATTTAATTCCTTCATTTATATTTTTTGAAGCACCAAAATCGTCTGCAGTAATAATTAATAGTCTTGCCGGATTATACGGAACCATGTGTGATTCTGTAATCTTTACAGTAGAACATGCCGAAAACAAAAATATAGCTAGGGATAACGTAATTCTGTACTTCACTGTTAACTTGTCTGAATTTATTCTGACGGTTTTTTCTTTTACAGTAATGTTTCATGGTGCAGCAGATAATAAGTTTTAACTATCCCTGAGCCAAGTACATTTTGATACACTTCCTGCTTTAATTTCAAGTTGTTTTAAATCGAAAAAAGATTTTAATTCTTGATGGTTGAGCTTTCATATCGTTGATTTTCAATATTGAAGATACACAATAAAATCTGGATTAACAATAATTTGGGGAATAAAATAGTAGCTAAATGTATTCATGTTTTTATTTGGGACTTTGTGCTTTTTACCTTCTATATTTTACTTTTTAGTTACTACTCTCCAATAAAAAAGGCCATCCATCGGTTGACGGATAGCCCTTTTTACATATTAAAAATCAAAAGATTACTATTTTTTGTGTTCTTTTTGTTTATGGTCGTGCTTTTCTTCTTTTTCGGTGCCAACGAGTTTGTTATAATCTTCAATGCTTATTTTATCGGCTTTATAACCTTTTTTTTCAACGGCCTTTGCCAGGTCTTTATCGGTGGTTTTACCTTCTTTATACTCTACCATAATGGTATTGGAGGCGTGGTCAACCTTCAGGTCTTTCACACCTTTCTCGAATTTCAGGTATTCGTAAACTGTTTTTTCGCAATTTGTGCAATCCATGTTGCTTTTAAAACAAACTGTTTTGTTGCCCTTCTTTTGGGCGTACAACGGATTGGTAGCAACACCAACCAACAGTGCTAATGTGATAAAAATTATACGTTTCATAATTTGATGTTTTTTTGCTTAAAGCCACGGGCTATGAGCTGTTAAC
>JBDLJL010000409.1:0-2197 GCA_039714415.1 Bacteroidota bacterium | reverse complement strand
ATTTTTATTATGAGCCATTTAGTCCATCACCGGCAACTATTGACGAAAAAATTTGGAATGCAGGAATCACAGTTAGCGACAACAATTTAATTATCGGTATTGTATGGAATAGCATGAAAGAAAAATTGAAAGGGGGCGAACATGTGTTAACCATCAACGGACAGGATGTTTCGGTAATTGACCAATGCGAAGCATTGACAAGTAAAATTGTACAAATGGATGGTGATACCGCTAATATTACTATTAAAGATACAGAAGGAAATATAAAAGAAATAATGTTGTTAAAAGAGTAATAATATAGAACATGATACATATAAAATATTTACTAATAGGCGTAGTACTGTTTTTTAACTTGTCGGCTTATGCTCAGGTTGACAGTACCAAGGTTTTAGAGTCGATGACTGCCCGATGGAAAAAATATGAAACCAATACAACCATTAAGCTTATTGATTCTAATTATGAACAAATAAAAAAAGAATTATCCACTAAAGAATCACCTGAAGATAAGATGGCTTTAGAATTAAATGATTTATTTTTTATTAAATCATTAAGCCGCCAAATAACCCGTCAGAAACAAATGAAAGATACTGACAAACAGGTTTGCAATAAAATGCCAGAACTTGATTTGCAATCTGATATATTGGTTTTTGCTGTCAGATCCAGGCCGTTATTTTCAGTATGTAATAACTATTTCTTTTTGAATCATTTGCTGGAGGGCAAAGAATTTAATGAGGCCACCGGTGGTGGCAAGGCTAACACAAGCATGCTTCATTCCTATAATGAACTGTTTTATGGAGATTTATTACGTATTTATGAACAAGGCAGTGATGAGTTAAAACTTACCTATTTTAAGCAAATAGCCGGCATATTCCGTTTTTATGGATATACTGAGGGCTTATTCCCTATTTTACCTGCTATAAAAGCCATGCCTGCATCAAATGAAAAGAACAAAGTATTACAATTGTTTGAAGATTATGACCATTTAAGAGTTGGCAAACCGGCTCCGGATTTTAAACTGCCTGATGACCGTGGTAATATGTATACCCTGGCTGATTTTAAAGGTAAAGTATTAGTTGTAGACGTCTGGGCTACATGGTGTACCTGGTGTCTGAAAAAAATGCCAAAATATTTAAAAGTTGCTGAAAAGTATAAGGGCCGTGATGATATTGCATTTATAACTATCTCTATTGATAAGTTTAAGGAATACTCGCACTGGAAATACACACTACCACACCACAATATGCTTGGCATGGTGAACCTACTTGGCAGCGAGGAAAAAACAGACTTTATAAAAAATTATAATATTACAGGGGCACCACGTTACATGGTAATTGACAAACAAGGTAACATTGTAAATGCCTACACTCCGGGGCCCGGTGGAGGCGAGTTTGAAGAAACGATAAAAAATGCTCTTAAAAAATAATTTGTTTATTATTAATCTCTATAAATTATTATCATGAAAAAAAATTACATTTTTTTAATATTTAGCCTGATAACTTCAGCTACTTTTGCTCAAATCACACTGGTAAAAGACATCGCTACTGAAGGTGGTTATATTTCCGGAATGGCAGCCGATAACGAGAAAATCCTTTTCAGGGCAAAAACCTGGTGGCATCAAAGTGTTATTTAATAATATCAGTTTGGGAAATCACACACAAAAATAAAACAAAGATGGCAACTGGTTGCTTTGTTCCCATGGCTGCCTTATATATTGGGCGGAAAGCTTTATATCCGATTCCAATCATACAGCGTAACATATTAGTTTAACCTGTGGTCGAAAACAATCCCATGGTTTATAATGGACATTTTTTGTTGGCAAATTGTGACCTTGACCCAAGATTAAGGTCAAAGTTTCTAGATATCAACCAAATTAAAAAAGTCAAGGACAAGGTCGCACATTAATCCACCTATGACGCTTCTCAAAGGCCAGTCTATATACAGAGATGCCAACATTTAGAAATGAAAAAGAGTAGTATTTGAAAATTGATATAAATGTAGTCTCCGAAGGCCACTGAGCCAAGTGAGTGCCACAGGTACAAAGCAGGGGAAGTGTAAGACTAAGAGGGTGTATACCCTCTCAGCAGGGGTCTGGGGGTACTTCCCTAGGATTTAAAAAAAAATGTTAAGGGCCACGTATACTACCTGAGTGATTTTAAGCTCATATAATGAAGAAAGTAGTACACCTTACACTATCAAT
>JBDLJL010000408.1:0-2197 GCA_039714415.1 Bacteroidota bacterium | reverse complement strand
CTCGCCCCGGGAACATTATTCAATATCCAGTTAACTTTAGTGGCCGAGAAATAAGAATCAATGACCAATCCGGTCAATTTTCGAACCAAATCTTCCAGACCATCATTTTTTAATTTTGAACAAAAGTCTGAAGTTCTCTTATCTTGCCAAACAATAGCATTATAAACAGGCTCTCCTGTATTTTTATCCCATACAATGCTTGTTTCCCGTTGATTTGTTATTCCAATAGCTAAAATTTCTGATGGTAAAATATTTAAATCTTTCAATAAATCCTTGACAACAGAATATTGACTTTCCCATATTTGTTCAGGATCATGCTCAACCCAACCGGGTTTTGGGTATATTTGAGGATACTCCTTCTGTTTAACCCCAACAACTTTTAATTCCTCATTAAATATAATAGCCTTGGAACTACTGGTTCCCTGGTCAAGAGATAAAATATATTTAGCCATTTGCATGATTTTTATAAAACAACTGCAAAATAATAAATTTCATGACGAAATACTATTTTGAGGGGCTGAAATAAATCCTTATCTTTAACTTAAAGGTAGTATACAAGGATAAGTGAAACCCACTGTACAGCTTATGTTTACTCGTAAATTGAACGATTCGTTTAACATTATGAAAAAAATTATCATTTATATAGTAATAGGAATTATCGTAATTTTTAATGCATGTAACAAAAAGAACCACTTTGATGCTAATTTTAAAGACGGGTTAAACCCGAAGGACTTTAAAATTGAATTAAGGATTATATATAGTACACCTAGACTAATTATTTTTGAAAATGGCCTGGCAAAAAACATCCCAAATGGATATGGTGAAAATGACTGGATTATAACATATAAAGATAGTGTATGTTATAGAATAAGACATTTTAAAACAAGAGGGAAAGAACCTCATGATTATTCTTTTCAATTTTATAAGGAAGAGAACAATATATACTGTCAAATTGAGATATCAGGAATTAATAATTTAAAGAGAACTGTTTTGTTAAAGCCAGATAATTGTTATAATTGGAAACGAAAAACTAACTCATAAAATAAATTAGGTTGCATTATTCTAATCTAATTCTTTTCCATTGTGTTTTCGTAAACGAATTGTTCCCCCAAATATCCTCATTTTACTTTTTATGGTAATTAGCCTTCTCACTTATAATTGTTTACTTGGTCCTAGGTTAAAAAATCTTTAATCAAAAAAACCAACTCTTGCGGTTGTTCAGCATGTAGCCAATGCCCGGCATTATCAATGGTTTTTAATTCAGCATAGGGGAACATTTTTTCTATTTGATCCAAATCAGCATCAACAATGTAATTTGAATTTGCCCCCCTGATAAATAAAACCGGAAAACCAGTAATTGCATCAACATTATGATAAAAATTCGCATCCATACCGTTTAAGATCTCATCTAAATCTTTATAAAGTACGTGAATATTTATGCCCCAACTTAAAGAATTGTCTTTATCCCTATGAATATTTTTTAATAAAAACTGTCGGATCTTCATATTTTTAATTGACCTTTCCAATTCCCGGTCTACATCCTTTCTGTTGGTAATTGTCGAAAAATCAACATTTTTCATAGCTTCAAGAATGCTGTAATGATTGATTTCCGATTTGTTTTCTTTTGCAATCTGCACATAGGATTTAGCTGCAATATCCAAAACAATAAGTCCGCTCACTTTTTCAGGATGCTGATGTGCAAAATGCATAACTGTTTTGCCACCCATTGAGTGGCCAATCAGTATGGCTTTATCAATTTTTTGCTTATCAAGAAATTCATTTAAATCACTTACCATTAAATGGTAAGTGTGTGAATCACTGTGTGGTGAACGACCATGGTTACGCTGATCAATAAGGAATACTTCAAAACTCTCTGCCAAACGTCTGCCAATTGTGACCCAATTATCTGAAGAACCATATAAACCATGCACAATAACTATAGGCACACCTTCGCCATACTTCCGAAAAAAAAGTTCCATAAATTTTAGTAATTGGTCATTAGAAATTAGTAATTAAAGTTCGTTTATATTGTTTCTTATTTTTAGGATCTTTGGAATATGGAACATATTTTAAGATTTGTAGAGGTTGACAGCCCAAAGTAGGCAGTAGCTCAACAAAGTCTGCCTACTGAGAACTAAAGGCTGTTCTCGTTTCAAAATAGTAAAAAACCTAAAAAAACCCTAAAACGCTGACTTTG
>JBDLJL010000407.1:0-2238 GCA_039714415.1 Bacteroidota bacterium | reverse complement strand
AGATGGTACAATAGTCAAAACTATCGAATACGACACATTCGGTAATGTTCTTTTAGACAGTAACTCTAGTTTTAAAGTACCAATTGGGTTTGCAGGCGGGCTTTACGATGAAGACACTAAGTTAACTAGGTTTGGATATAGAGATTATGACGCTTATACCGGAAAGTGGACGGCTAAAGACCCTATAGGGTTTGATGGTGGTGATACGAATCTTTATGGATATGTTCTTGGGGATCCGGTTAACTTTGTTGATCCTGATGGTAAACGTTGGGTTTTAACATTTATTACAATTTATGGTGTCGTTACAGCTGTATGGACATGGGTTGACAATATTATTGAAAATGAAGATGAGCGTCAAAGAGCTGAATTAGAATGCAATAAAATTGAGTCCTTTGTGGAACGACAAATTTGTGAAACACGAGCAAAAAATGAACATGTTAGATCAGAGGGAAGAAACGCTTGCGAAGTGGGTAGAAGTCTAACCGAAGATGTTGCTACAGCGAGGTATTAACAGAATGAAAAAATTCCCATTATTTTTATTGCTATTAGTATTAATTATAACACTAATATATTTCAGTACAAGAAGCGTTACACTTATCAATCATTCCGTAAGTCCAATTGGTCATTTGCTAATGAATTTATATCATGGAAACCTCACTTCTGAAAGATTGATATTTAGTGACAATAATATTTCTCTTAAAATTAATAAGTTGGATTGGTTTTATCGAATAAAAGAGCATCCATATAATATGCGAATACTCTTAACAGGTGATGTTATAGGAATATCAGGTTCAAAGTATAAATGGCGAGAGGTTGATATAAGTATTGAGAAAGAGCCTTTCTCGAAACAAGAACTACTTGAGTTAGAGTCATCACTCGCTAAGTTTTGCGAGAAAATAGAAGGTTCTGATTTGATATATCAACAAAAGCATGCATATACTATTTCATGTAATAGCTCCAAAAGTTACATAATTTTTGCCATACCTTCGAATGGAGTTTTGATAAAGTATCATCCATATAATCAAGAAGATGAAAATGAAATGATAAGGTTTGTAGAAAATATTGACTTACAGATACATTAGTTTAGAAAATAAAAAATGGGAGTGTAATAAATTCTGTGTCAACACCTAAAGCTAAGGGTCTGGTGAAAACTCGCGATCAAGTAGAAACACTCAAAGCCATCAGTACAGAAGATGGTACAATAGTCAAACAGATCGAATACGACACATTCGGTAATGTTCTTTTAGACAGTGATCCAAGTTTTAAAGTGCCGTTTGGGTTTGCAGGCGGATTGTACGACCCTGACACAGGTCTGACCAGATTCGGCTACCGTGACTATGACGCTGAAACAGGAAAGTGGACGGCTAAAGACCCGATAGGGTTTGCTGGCGGGGACAGTAATCTTTATGGGTATGTGCTTGGGGATCCGGTTAATTTTGTGGATCCGAAAGGATTGTATATTTGGTTTTTAACACAACCAACAACAATAGGCTCTAATGAAAGAATTTATTTTGATCAAAATGGAAATAGAAGGGTCTATAATTTTGATACAGGTAGAAGTAGACCATATATAGAGCAAAGAAGAGTTCATTGTGAAACAAGGAAAGATGATGGGTCTGATCGAACGAGGAATAAAGATTTAGTAGAAGCAAATCCAAATAATAAAGTTCCAGCAAGTAGACCAAAAGGTAATAAATTGACAAATATTTTAGAGCTTTTAGAAAGAATAGGAATTTTATAATGTGTTTACTCTGCAAAAAAATCATATTTTTATTTTATTATGTACGAGCTATTAACTATGCAAGTAGAGAGGAATATTTAGAGGCGGGAACTATTTTAAACAAAGCACCTTTTAAAGAAAAATTCTACTTATATTATTTGCTTTCTGCGTTCTTATACGAAAGAGTATATAAATTTCAAGAAAGTCTATTATTTTATGATCAAGCAAAGTACTTTATTCATAGAAACACTTCTCTTAATGATGATGAAAAAAATTACTTATTTTTATACATTAATTATGGCTACATATATATATATAAAGTTATGGAACAGTTTAGTAAGGCAGATAAAATAATAAAAGAAAATCAAAAGATTTCATTTGATATAGAAAAAGTTCATAAAAGTATAAAAAAGGACTTTGTTGTTGATTGAGATACGAAGTTTAGGGTCGGGTGACAACTCGCTACTTTTAAAACACGGAAGTGACAACTTAGTGCAACGTTTCGAGTATGCTGACCA
>JBDLJL010000406.1:0-2253 GCA_039714415.1 Bacteroidota bacterium | reverse complement strand
GCATGAAAAGACTACACTACGTATATATCAAATAAGGAACTATCTTTGATGTAACTCGCAGCGAATAAAATTGAATCAAAAAGTCAACATAACTTGCATCTGTTTGCAGTATTTTTCAACAAAATTTTGATAAAGTATATTTTTGGTATCTTTAATTGTCAAATGGCATTCTGAATACAACTGGAGTGCTGGTATTACCATCCCGTTTTGACAGGATCAATTTTAAAAAAAGGTACTATTTGCAGCATTGTGGTTTGCCATTGGTAATTTTATTCAGTCGCTTAACATATTTATCCCACCATTTTTTTATAAATGAGCTTTTTTTCTTTTTAGCAACATGGGTTTTTGTAGAGATATTTTTTTTACTATTCATAATTGCCCCCATAATTTATGGTATATCTAAAAATATAAGCATGGGCTATACAATAACAATATGGAATCATTGATATGTTGAACAGTGGTATTGATAGAGATGAAAAAATATTTCAGAAAACCGGGTGTTTTTCAAAAAGATCAATCTCTGATCCAAAAGTGAATGATACTTGCATTGAACAAAAGCCTTTTACCATAAAAATTCTGTTAAGTATTATTTTGATATCCTTTATCATTTCATTCTTTGAATACTTCTCCATCGGATAATTATCTTTAAGTGCAGTCAGTTACTGTGCCAGGGGGGAATGGGAAACAAATTTCACAATATTTAAATCTATTCAACGTTTGTTTATTTTTATAAAATTAGATAGTTATATCTATTGACAGACCGTGATTTATTCGATATTTTAATGATGTTGATCATGTGCCTCAAGGTATTTTTAGTCATCCAACTCTTACTGAAGTTCTGCTAAATAGTGAAGTAGTTCTTTCAGCCTTGTTTTTACCAGCGCTCATAAACAGCTCTTTTTCTCTCTAAGCTAATTGCAAAATGATATATTTGCTTATGTATTTGCCGGTAAACCCTGAATATAAGTTCAGGAAACTTATGAAACTTTAAAATCATAACGTTTAATTTAAAATGTGGGAGAATATCATGAAAACAAAAATAAAGTTATTTTTAAAATTCTGCTAATCTCGCTTCCGACAGGACCTTGATTTTATGTCGGGAGCTGAAGTTATTGCCATTAAATCACCAACACATTTCATATTTAAAAAGGAGGGTAGTCATGAGAAAAATCATAATAACATTAGGGTTGATTATAGTATTTTTTATCGCATTTATCCAAATTTCCTATGCTGAAATGGCAAAAGAAGGGACAATTTCAGGAAAAGGATATTACAATGGAAACATTCAAATGCTGCCGATGGGTAAAGAACGTGTACAAATTAATTATGAAGTCTGTGGAATAAGTGTGTCAGATAACAAAGAAAGTATTTTTCACAATTCATCTCAGTATGTTTTGGGAGGATTGCATGTAGTCAATGGTAACATTGAGGACTCTGGTTTTATTGAATCTACTCTTACAAATGGAGACAAAGTGTTTATGACCTATAAAGCCTCTGGTAAAATGGGGAAGCCTACGATTTACAAAGGCACTTTTAGCTTTGTGGGTGGCACAGGGAAAGTTAATGGTATTCAAGGAGGTGGTGAATTTACTCGATATTCATTACAGCCCCCTGCTAAAGGGAAATCTGCCAGTTTCAGTGTGAGAAAAGGAAACTGGAAAATTGTCGAAGCTAAGGAATAAATTTCTTAGCAATAATACTCAAGGCAGGATCAACAATGATTCTGCCTTTTTACTTTGGATGGCATTAATATTTCAATTATATGAGAATAATAAATACAAAATACTTCCATGAGACAGCAATTTGCCCCTCAAATTTCGAATAATACATATTTTTGGTATCTTTTAGGATTCAAACTTTGGAACACTACCAACTGGGATAATTATTCTTAACTGATAAAATCTTAAAAGTCGTTCAATATGGATAATTATATATTATATCGTTGAATATGGGATAATGCCCTTGGTTCATATAGTGGAATTGAAAATAATTGGATAGTTTGATAAAAAGTCATTTTTTCTATTTTTTTAGGGCTAATAAGAAATATAATGACACAATGATTAAACTTACTAAAATAAGAGTGACAAAACCGGTTTCAGCAACAGATAGGCTTAAACCTACTTTTGCATAAAGCTTTCTTAATGGAGTCAAGGCGGGCCCAATTAAGTTTAGAAAGTTTTGTCCTGATACAATGGCATATTCAACCATGGGTTATTCTTTTCTCTCTTTTGCTTTCGCTTTACTTATAATTCG
>JBDLJL010000405.1:0-2253 GCA_039714415.1 Bacteroidota bacterium | reverse complement strand
AAAACTGGCCCGCGATGTGTACAAAAAGCTATACGAAGTGCATAACATGGTTATTTTCAATAACATTTCGAAAAGCGAAAATGCACACACTTCAGCAGTGCTCCATTTGTTAAACGGTTATGGAATTGAGGACCCTGCACTTGAGGGCGACGGTGAATTCAGCAACCCGGCATTTGCCAGCTTATATAAAGAGCTTACCGAAAAAGGATCTGAAAGCCTGGATGAGGCTTTAAAAGTAGGAGCTTTTATTGAGGAGTACGATATTGCCGATTTGTGGAGGCTGCTCGACGAAACTCAAAACGAAAATATTAAACGGGTTTACGGAAACCTTTTACGCGGCTCGAATTTTCACCTGCGTGCTTTTACAAATGTTTTAAAACTGCGGGGCGTAACTTACGAACCAACAATTATTACACAGGAAGAGTATGATGGGATTGTGAATGTCAGCGAAGATGAGGACGAAGAAACTGAAACAACAACCACTCCTCCGGGAACCTGCGACGGCACAGGTCCAAATGCCTGAATAATATAGCAGAAAACACTATAATGAAAAAAATCCCGGGATAACCTCCCGGGATTTTTTTTTATCCACCCTCGTACAACAAAAGGGTGTAATAGGATAATATTGTAGAGCTGCACGGCCGTGCAGCTCTATAATTAACACCGTCACTACTATTGCGTTTTAAGCAAATCCGCGCGCAGATGGAATGGGTAGAAATATTTTACAACAGTTATGTCGAACTCAGGTTATTAGTAATTTTATGTTCATTATTGTAATTTGGCTGAACAGTGGATAAAATACTATTACGTTACCAGCAATTTTGAAAAAGAGAACAAAGTCACTAATAATTAATACAATCGACATGAAAACCACACTATTTTTAACCTTATTGTTTTTATCAACGACCATATTATTTGGGCAAGACATTAAAATTGGATTTAAAGATTCAATTCAATCAAATGTGTTAAATGAGAACCGAAAGTTTATAGTAAAATTTCCAAGAGATTATAATAATTCAGATAAATCTTATCCGGTTATTTATCGATTAGATGGTGATTTAGATATGTACACTGAAACTGTTGGTACAATAAATCGCTTAGTCCATATGGAAGAGTTAATGCCTGACATGATTATTGTTATGATTGAAAATACAAACAGGAACCGTGACATGATGCCAACAAACACAAGCTTTTTCCGGTCAGAGCCTGGTGCTGAGAATTTTAAAAAATTTATAGAAAATGAATTAATCCCCCATATAAATAACTCTTACCGGACAACAAACGAAAAATTGCTTTGCGGACAATCACTAAGTGCAATATTCACATTGTATTATTTCTTGACAAGTCCTGCCTCATTTGATTCTTTCATTGCTTGCAGTGGTGGATTTCCTGACTGTGAAGAATATTTTATTAACCTAACAAATGATTTTCTAAAAGCCGGGCAAGACAAGCCGACAAATATTTTTATGACACACGGTCTAACAGATTTTCTTGACCCTGAGGGAGTAATAAATAAGCAACTATTGGATTTTACTCAAAGGATTGAATCAAAAGAAAATATTATTTGCAAATTAAAAATCTATGATGATGAAGGACATGTTCCTTTTCAAAGTTTATATCATGGATTAAGATTTATATATACTTCAAAAAATGATTAAACAAAAAACAGCAAGTAAAAAGGTACATATTTAGCTTCGCTGATTTCTACTGCGCTCCAATTCAGAGGGGGATTGGTGCGGCAGCGAGGCGGTAGCGAGGTTTATTTTGTTGGGTTTTTATTATATCCGTTGATTGAAACTAACAGCCCAGGGGCCAGCCCAGGAGAGTATGGCCGTTACGTGTTTTGGAAAAACGACGACAAAAGGGATAGATACTCTTTGTGAGAATTTCTGAAACCCTTGATTTTATTAGTCCCCAGGCAGATGTGATCTTTCCCCGGCAGTTTTTTCATCCCACCGGCTTAGTTGACCTCTTCCCGGAGCGTTTTTGTAGCTCCCCGGCATAGTTGAGCCGTCCCCAGGCAATTTTTCTGCTTCCACAGAACAGCCAGACCCTTCCACAGGCAGTTTCTTTAGTTTTCGAATAACGATGATGTTCAAAACATGTTTAGTGCAAAGAGTTCCCCGCTGGAGCACCCCGGCTGGGGGTTTAGAATAAACCCTACCGAACCACCAGCTTTTTCGAGTCTGTTCTGGTATTTCCGTATTCAATAAAATAATGATACACTCCGCTGTTTAATCCTTCCACATCAAT
>JBDLJL010000404.1:0-2260 GCA_039714415.1 Bacteroidota bacterium | reverse complement strand
ACAAAAAAAGGTGACTACAAAAGGGTTATCACTGCCGGAAAACATTGGTTAAATATGTTTGAAAATGTCACCCTTTTTGACATGTCCAAAATATATTCATCTGATATTGATTTAAACATTATGCTTAAAGATGTTAAGTTTAAGGAATTAGTTGAAATTGTCGATGTTGCAGATCATGAAATTATGTTAAAATATGAGAATAAAAACTTTAGCTCAGTATTTACTGCCGGCAGGTATTTTTATTGGAAGGGTTTGATGGACTTTAGTTTTATCAAGGTTGATTTAAGCAAAGTGGAAATCACTGAAAAAATAGATTTAGCAGTTCTTCAAAATGTTTTAATAAATAATTATGTCAGAACTTTTAACATACAACCATACGAAGAGGGATTATTACTTATTGATGGCAAGTTCAGCAAAAAATTATTAAAAGGAACTTACTACTTTTGGAAAAATGCCATCTCTATAGAAGTATTGAAAGCAGATATGCGACAGTTACAATTGGAAGTATCCGGACAGGAAATATTAACTAAGGACAAAGCCGCTTTGAGGATAAACTTTTATGCTCAGTACAAAGTGGCCAATTCTGAAAAAGCTTTGTTGAACAGCAAAGATTTTGAAAAGCAATTGTATATTTTAATGCAATTGGCTTTAAGGGAATTTATTGGAACTTTATCTTTGGATGAAATTTTGGACAACAAAGAAGGCATTGCACAATATGTTTCCAATGTATTGAATAACAAGGCTGATAAATTAGGTGTTGAGATATTAGACTCAGGAATAAGGGATATTATTTTGCCCGGTGATGTAAAAGAGATCATGAACCAGGTTTTGGTAGCTCAAAAACAAGCACAGGCTAATATAATTACCCGAAGAGAGGAAACTGCTTCAACCAGAAGTTTGTTGAATACGGCCAAATTAATGGAAGACAATGCAATGTTGTTCAAATTAAAAGAAATGGAATATGTTGAAAAAATTGCTGAAAAAATTGGTGAAATTACCGTTTCAGGCGGCAATAAAGTTGTTGACCAGTTAAAGGAAATTTTTACGAAGTAATTAAATCTTAGCGTCCTTGCTTCTCTGCGGTAAAAGAAATAAAAAAGTATTAATTTCGAAAAATCATGAAAAAAGTAATATCAACAGAAAAAAAACCAATTAAACTTTGGTTAGATGATATAGAACCCGGTGCATTAGAACAAGCTAAAAACCTGGCTAATTTACCATTTGCATTCAAACATATTCCGCTAATGCCGGATTGCCACCAGGGATACGGAATGCCTATAGGTTCAATTTTAGCAACAAAAGGTGTTGTGATTCCAAATGCCGTAGGTGTGGATATTGGATGTGGTATGTGTGCCATTCAAACATCTTTAAAAGAAATTAAAAAAGAAGAATTGAAAAAGGTACTGGGCGAAGCAAGGAAATCTATTCCTTTAGGATTTAACTGGCATAAGAAACCCCAGGATGAAAATTTAATGCCTAAAGGGTATGAAGATTTGCCTATTGTCAGCAGACATTATCAAAAAGCAATGAAGCAATTAGGTACACTTGGCGGAGGCAACCATTTCATAGAATTGCAGAAAGGTTCTGATGGTTTCGTATGGATAATGATACATTCAGGAAGCAGAAACCTGGGGTACAATGTAGCCAAATGGTATAACCATACCGCAATAACACTAAATGAAAGATATCATTCAAGTGTAACAAAAAAAATGGAACTGGCATTTTTACCAATTGAAACACCTGAAGCCAAGGAGTATTTAAGAGAAATGCAATACTGTGTTGATTTTGCATTGGCCAACAGAAAGTTGATGATGGAAAGAATGCTTGAAGCATTAAAGATAGTGGTTGGGGATTTTAAACATGGTGAATTGATTAATGAATCGCACAATTTTGCAGCATGGGAAAACCATTTTGACGAAAATGTGATGGTACACAGGAAAGGTGCTACACGTGCATTCACAGGCGAACTTGGAATGATCCCCGGTTCACAAGGCACCAATTCATATATCGTAAAAGGTTTGGGAAATACGGAAAGTTTTAAATCCTGCTCGCATGGTGCCGGCCGAAAAATGGGTAGAAAACAAGCCCAAAGGGAGCTAAATCTTGAAGATGAAATTGCCATTTTGGATAAGAAAGGGGTGGTCCATGGCCTTAGAAACCAATCTGACCTCGATGAAGCACCAAGCTCATACAAGGACATTAATATGGTAATGAAAAACCAGGAAGATTTAGCAGAAATAGTGGTTGAATTAAGCCCTTT
>JBDLJL010000403.1:0-2262 GCA_039714415.1 Bacteroidota bacterium | reverse complement strand
ATTCGTGGATACTTCTTCCAAACTGCTTTCTATATATTCTGTTTACGTAATCAGTTCTCGCCCATTTCTGAACAATCTCCGTATTATCATTTACATTTCTGGCTTTCAATCGTGTCCAGCCTGTTGCGCTCATTAGCACATTGACAATCTTCCAATCGCCTGATCTAATCATTTCTACAATGCTAATGTTTCTCTGTTCTTTTTTTTCCATCTTAATTTCTTTTGTAATTCGTTGTACTTCTTATTCATGCTTGGCAGCATCCACTCTGGAGCTGCATTTACATTTAATTTAATCTCTTTAAGTTGCTCCAAAATACTATTTGATACAACTTGAGTTTCAAAACATCTAACTGGTAACTCCATAACTATTCGTTTATTGTGCCGTATTTTTTAATTAAAAACATTGCATGTTTCTTTGCAAATGTTAGCATGTTTTCCAGATCGTCAAAATCATCTAATCTTATTTCAATCTTGTTTGAGTTCATCGAGTAATTGTTATCATTAATATACAATGATGTTACTAACTTTCCTTTTTTATAATCTTGAAATATGCTAATATCATATTCCTCATTATAAGTAGTTTTTTCATTGTCGGTATCACTTATCCAATCTCTGTCAGTTGTTAAATGATGAAATTTACTTTTTTCCAACCTGATATTAATTTGGTTGTACAATTTCGTTAACGATTTAAATTCGTCAATCAATTTTAGTGTTTTGTTTTTTCGTGCCATTGTCTATATTTTTCTAATTTGTTTTTCTATTTCCCAACTGTTAAAAACTTGATGTCCTAACACTCGTTTTTTCTTCAATTCAATATCATAGTTGTTTGATTTGCATGTGCTGTAATGTTCACAAATAACACATGATTTTATTCCTTTTGCACTCCTGCAAGCTGAATTTTGCCTTACGATATTTTCAACTTTTACTACTTGTTTTTTAAACCTATTTTCCATTTAATTAATCTTTTGTAATATTCGTAAAAACTTATTTGTATTGGTTTCTGGTATTTTACTCCTAATTTATCAAAATCAAAAGTAAATTTTCTGAATTTCCATCCTCCATAGCGAATATAAAAATGATCTTCTCTCCTTTTCACTAACGACATAACCTGTCCAGGTGCTGCGGTGTACATTTGTTTGTAATACCTTGTTTTTTCCATTTTAATTGTTATTTAAAAGTTTATTAATTCTATCTCTTCCTAAGCTATGCGCTAAATATTTAACAGCACTTTCAATTTCCTTTTGTTGCGGTGTGCTTGCTGTTTTTCCGTTTAAGAAATGTAATCTGTTCATTTCTGGAGCGTATGCGTGTCTTTCAAGTCCTTTTGTATGACTTCTAATTTTATGCTCCTTTTCCATCAACGTTGCTTTGTTGCTTATTTCTGCGTAAAAATTATGCTCGTCAATTTGCTTGAATGATAACTCACCAACTCTTTCGTTTTTAGTGTAACGTTCAATTAAATCATTTTTTGCTAAAACATTCCACTTACCAGATAATTTGACAGCTTCTATATTTTCTACTATTCGTAATGCGTTTTTTAATCGGCTCATTATTCGTTTATTATATTGTTAATTACCTCTTTTAATTTCATTGCTTTAATTACATCTACTTTTTCGCAAAGCATATCTATAATTTCATTAACACTTAAGATTGAATCATCCTCTGATTTTAAACCTCTGTTCTCGTATTCGTCTCTAATTAAATCATCATCTATATCATCAATATAATCAGTAATATCAATGTCAATATCAACCTCTTCCGTTATTGTTATCGTGTACCAATTCTTTCTTTTTCCCATGACTAATTATTTTTAATATTGTTCGCCCAAGCTGAAATAAATATCACTATTGATAATTCCCATCCGTAAAAATACCATGCTAATCCGTAAGCTGTTAATTCTAATAGTATTCCAAAAACCTTGTATATTATTGCTAATTTTTTCATTGTTAATTTCTTTAAATATTTATTCCATATGTTTTATCTAATCTAATTTCTCTGTTCTTGTATCCGTCAGTATAATAATGTTCCGTTACCCTGCGGTTTGTATTCAATTCACCAACAGCTTTAAATCCACCTTTGTAAGTGCTTTGTATTGGTAGTCCTGTAATTGGGTTTTTACCGTTGTTCCAAAACATAGCTAAGCAGTTGTAAATCCTCTTTGTTTGAATTCAACGTTTTTGTAGTGTAGAAGAAGTTCGTTGTAGTAAACGCTCATTTTGTGGTTCGTGTGATATGCATAGTCATTGAACTCGCATCCATGTA
>JBDLJL010000402.1:0-2268 GCA_039714415.1 Bacteroidota bacterium | reverse complement strand
GTGATTTAATGCTCGAATGTTTTCAGGATGAAGGTTTAAAGCCGAAACTAAAGATACAGATATTTAAGAAGGATAATAAATAGAAGTATAGAATATAATAATAATATTAACCCTTATGTCCCGAATTAGAAACTGCAAAAATACCACTATCAACCTTATTAATACAGGGCTTTCAGAAGTTTTATGCTATTTTGAGCATTTGACCATAATGAAAATATCTGTATTGTTAGGTTACCTGTTTGCTTTAAATATTTGGATAGATAAAATAATTATGTTCTGGATAGGCTAGAACACTTCTTATATAATTTTGATGGAATGGTTAAAATTTAAATCTCACTATTCTTATATATAATAAACTCTAGCCGTTACCAACTACCTCAAAAATTTCCCTAAAATATATTTGCCGTCCCCATATTTAATTTGAAAATCTTCAAAAATTGGGAGTACCCCCCCCTGATTTGTCTTTTAAGCCATTACAGGTACAGTAAATTTCAATTATTTTATATTATATGGCATATTACACCTGGAACTAATTAATCCTTAAAATTGGTGATACCCCCCCCCGAATATTTCATCAAAATTTTATGTCAGAATTTTGTGAAAAGATGGATGCTGAACCTAACTAAACAATAGCCCCAGCCACCTTTGCTAAGTTGTGGGTACCCGCCAAGTCTTTTATCAAAAATCCATTTGGGAGGTATCCAACAGTTATTAATCTTAAAACTTATTATCATGGTTACAATTTTAGATTTTAAAGTTAGAATGAACGGTGAAGGTGAGCCATTTAATGCACTTATCGTTCAGGGTGGTATTGAGCTTGTTAAATCAAAAGAAACAGGCTTGTTCTATGCCACTGCAAAGAAAGCATCAATCCCTTCAACGTTTGATGAAAAAACTTGTGAAAGTTTAATCGGTCAGGAGCTTGAAGGAACTGTTCAGAGAGTTGATTGTGAACCCTATGAAATCACCAACGAAGAAACTGGTGAGGTTATGGAATTAAGCCATCGTTGGGTGTTTGTTAAGGATGGGGAGTCTGTTGAACAGGCTGTTAAGGTTAAACAACATCAGGAAGAACCTGAGTTGGTTTAAATGCGAAAAAAGAGGGCTGATGAGTCCTCTTTTTATAGTCTGATATCCTATAATGAATAGATTTAGATTTTATTGATAATTATTTCTACTCCGTCATCTTTTATTAAGAGCGAAAAAGAACAACCTAGATATTCACTTATCGGAATCATCATTTCTTCAGTCCAAGTCATTAATTCATCATAGGTAACATTTAACAGTCCTTCTGAAGTTTTAAGTTCTGGATAAATATCAGATACTTTAATAACAAGATTATTTTCAGATTGATTGAGTATTTCAATTTGTCCTGACAAAGCAGTCCATGAGCTAATGGCAAAATCAACCAATCCATTAAAACCCACTTCTTTATCCCAAACCGTTTTCCATAGTTCTCCTTGCCACTTGGCATAATCTTCAACAGACAAACCTTGTGATTTTGCAAATGCAATTCCTGCTATAATGTTATTATAACAAAGATTTTTAGCTGTTTGAAGTTTTTCACCTCCTTGCTCATACATTCCTGCATTAAGCCATCCTAGATAACTAATTTTCCATTCACCATTTTGTTTTTCCAGAAACCTTGTACAAAAATTCCGTCCCGTTTTTGAGCCTTCATTGTCAAAATAATTCTCAAAATATACTACCCAAGCAGCATCATCAATTACCCTAATTAAGTATTCTTCATTGTTGTATTTTAAAGGTTGAGGAGATGGTCCTTCATAATTAATGTAGTATGCATGCATCGAAGAATCATATAATGCCCAATTATTTGCTCCTCCCCAATAGTCGGGGGTTGAATTTAGCCTTGCGAAAGGCTCATTTTGGGTGTAGCAATCTCTCCAGCCTTCATAATCCAAGTTTATCCAGGAATTTGTTTCTTTTTCAATTACAGTCTTGATAGCTGCTTTCTCTTTTTCTGTGTCTGCTTGTGATTGACAAAATGCAAAAACGGGTAAAACAAGCAGGAGAAATAAAAATGTAAATTTCTTCATAACAGTTAATTTTTGGTTTATAAATAACCTGGCTATTACAAGAAAATTGGGTGAAAAATATTTTACAAGTCAATCTAACTTAAAGTTTTATTTCATTATCTATACTTTTCCCTGATTCGTGGATGTGTATTATCTTCCATTCATTTATTTCTTTTTTCCAGAGTACGGTAACAATAACTTTAACTTTAGTACGTACTCCATTTTTATTTAA
>JBDLJL010000401.1:0-2273 GCA_039714415.1 Bacteroidota bacterium | reverse complement strand
ATCATCTTCAAGCCATCGATATGGGTCAGAAACCTTTGTTCCAAAATAGGTATCGATCGTATCAACTTTCTTTGTTTCGGGATAAGTTACCGACATACGTTCTTCTTTTTTTTGCTGGTTACAGGCAAATAAGCCTATAAGCAATAGTGGTAAAAATATTTTTTTCATAATTAGATTTTTTTTGAATTTACACCGCAAAAGTAAAAAAACTAAAGATTTTATCAAGTAACATAAAAAATATCCGGAACCTATTTATTCAGAATTTTCTAAACCTTTATTTAAATTAGGACTTATCTTCTAAAAAATCATTATATTTGATACAAAACCTTTAAACTAATTAATTATGGATTTACAAGCTTTTTATCAAATGGTAGAGGACAATATCAGTAAACTGGGTGTAGACCCTGCAGTTTGCCGTGGTGAGAAAGCCGGGCAATGGAACCTGAAAAAAGGATCTGCCAATGTATGGATTGATGTATGGGAAACCGAAAAAAAGGACTATGGATATTTTCAATGTATGGCTCCGGTTGTAGAAATACCTACAAATAATACCGAAGCATTTTATCGTGAAGTATTAGAAATAAATCATAATCTATATGGAGTAGGAATGACAAAATACCAATCTTGGATTTATGTCAAAACCATTCGTGAACTTGCTGGTCTGGATGGTGGTGAAATGATGGCAATGATAAACCGGGTTGGTAATTATGCTGATGATTATGATGATAAATTGAGAAACAAATATTGGGGTGGAGCAGCAAAGAACGATGGGCCAGGACAGGCATAGGCAAATTAGCTGCTTAAGATGAAACTTATACAAACATGTAATTAAAGTTGAATGTTATCTTTACCGTAAAAGCATTTTGTTGCAGGTTACAGGTTTTGAGTTGCAGGTTTGACAACGTTCGTAGTAACATGAAACTTGTAACTCGAATCATGTATTAAACGCTAATGTAAAATGTGTAATCTCCTACAGTAACTTCCCTGCTTTTTCTAACTTTTTATCTTTTATTTTGCCTAAAATTCGTCCTGCTATAAGTCCGGCCACAAATCCAAATAAAAGACTTTGTTTCATAAAACCAGGTATAGTTATATAAGAAATAAATGCGCCTAATAACAATCCTCCTAAAACACCCATCAAAGAATATAAGGAGATAAAATACTGTTTAGGGTAAATTGAATGTTCTTTTCGTAAATGTTTATTCATTGTATCCAGCTTTTTTTCATAGATACGCCTTGATTTAACATCTCCTTTAAGGTAATCGAATAAATTTTCGGCAATATCTTCTGAAATAGATTTTGACTCTTTACAACTTGTACATTGTGATGCAAACCGGTCAACTTTTTTAGCCGCTTTTAAGAATGAATCAACCTGATAAAACTTAAAATCCCTTTTGTAGAGTTTCTCATTTTCTTCAAGTACTGTTTTTTCCAGTTTTTTATACCAAAGAGATTCTTCCATCTTTATTGTTTATTAATTTAAAAGCCTGTCCTCCATATATTTTGGAAGGCAGGCTTTTTAATATTTAAGTCCGCCAATTGGCGAATTATTTATCTAAACTTAATCTTTTTTCTCAGGTTTTGGAAGCAATACTTTTCTTGAAAGTTTTAACTTACCTGATTTATTATCAATATCAATGATCTTTACATCCACCATTTCACCTTCTTTAAGCACTTCGTCAACCGTCTTAAGACGTCTGTGTTCAATTTCAGAAATATGTAAAAGGCCGTCTTTACCCGGTAAAATTTCAACAAATGCACCAAAAGCTACAATAGATTTAACTTTTCCCCTGTAAACCGTACCAACTTCAGGTACTACAACTATGGCTTTAATTCTTGCTAAGCCCATATCAATACTTTCCCTGTTACTGGCTGAAATTAAAACAATCCCTTTCTCATCTTTTTCTTCAATAGTTATAACAGTGCCTGTAGTTTCTTGTATTTCCTGTATAATTTTTCCACCCGGGCCAATAATAGCACCAATCATATCTTTAGGTACAATTATTTTTTCAATTCTTGGAACATGTGGTTTAAAGTCTTCACGAGGAGCATCAATTGTTTCAAGCATTTTTCCAAGTATGTGGTTTCTTCCTTCATTTGCCTGGTTTAATGCTTTCTCAAGAATTTCATAAGACATTCCATCAACCTTAATGTCCATTTGACATGCAGTGATCCCTTTCTCAGTACCGGTAACTTTAAAGTCCATATCACCTAAATGGTCTTCATCACCTAAAATATCAGAAAGAACCTGGTACCTGTCCTCGTTATCCATT
>JBDLJL010000400.1:0-2289 GCA_039714415.1 Bacteroidota bacterium | reverse complement strand
AAATACTAATGAATTATTTTTATACGTACTTAACCTGATAGGTTTAAATAATTCCGCACTATCTCCATCTTTAAAGCCGGGATTACCAGTACCGGCAATTACTTCCAGATTATTTTGGTCCGTATTGTTTTGACAAGAAATTAATCCTATCAATAGAATGTTTAAAAAAATGATTGTTTTTTTCATAATTAGTTATATGATTGTTATTTATATTTAATAGTATTTTGCAAATTCAACCCTGTCAGGGATTTTTTAACCCAGACTTCAAGAAAGAACGTCACCGCAACGAAGAATAAGGAAACGGTCTCCTCCTTTTAGGAGATGGCTTCGTTCCTCGCCATGGCAATTCTAAGAGCTGGGTTTTTACGATTTATAAAAACTTTGACCATAGTCAAGAGATTTTAAATCTAAAAAATCCTTTTTAGGGTGTTTTCTTTTGTGAAAATATAGTGTTTTGCGACACCAAGTATATGTATAATAGCAAATAATACAATAAAAAGTGTAACCAACACATGGTATTTCAACATAGGGATTTCCTTTGGGGGTATAATATTTTCCAAATTCCAACGACTAATCCCTTCAATATAATTTCCTGAAATCACAACAACAATTCCCATTATTGAAATTACAAAAAGTAGTACATAAAATAAATAGTGGTTCCAAACCACAAACTTATCGACAAACTTTGATCCTGTTTTTAAATGGTCCGGTTGTTTAGTTTTAAAAAATAAAAAACTCCTGGCAATTGTCAATAAAAAAACTGAACTCCCTATTATCAGGTGCATTATTATAATCCCCATTCTATCAATTGATTCGAACCCAGCCATTTTTAAACTTGAAAGAACTAACACCAGTATTAATAGTGCAGTAAGCCAGTGCGTCCAAATTATCCCCCGCCCATATTTTTGATTTAAATCGTTTTTAATTTTTGTTCCCATTTATTTATATAATTATTATTAAAAAATTCGCTAAACTAAGTTTGCCAAAGCTTCTTATAGAACTTTGGCAAAGTTTTACTTAATAATATTTCCTTTTAATGACGTTCAAAAGTCCTATCGGACGTTTTGAAGTCGTTTCTATGACTTTTGAACGTCCAACAGAGCCTGTTCCAAGAACCCGGAAACTTCAAAACGTCTTAACTAAACAACATTAATTTGTAATTATTAAACAATTATTGATTTTATTATCAATTTAATACCCTGTACCCTACTCATCAGCTAAAAATTTAAATTCTACCTTAGGGTGATGATCTTCACCATCTAATTTGTAACCAATTATTCTCAGCTTAAAATACTTAAAAACCCCTGTTTGGGCATCATACTTTTTTAATAAATATTTTTTGTTTGGATCCATGGTATACATATCTGTAGAAGTTGCACTTCCTAACAATTTCCAGTTGGCCCCAATAACCCCTTTCCAATCAGTAAATTCACTGCTTGCAATATAGCTTTCATCAATATCCCCAAAATCAATATTTGCATCAAAAATTTGTGCAACCATAACACCACTTTCATAATTAATAAGGATTCCGCTCATTCCCCAGGGGGCAAATACTCCCGGGTCATCTGTTTCCCACCAACCATAATAAGGAGTGAAAAGCAAATCCCATTCAGTTCTACGTGGTTCAACAGTAACAATAGCATTATCATCAAATGAAAAATGTACATAGTTTAAACCATCACTTCTGCTTATTGTATAAGTCTGAACATTTTGGTTGTCTGTTGCTTTAGCATAGTTGAAGGTATAAGTGTCAGCGTTTTTTTCAACAAACTGGATTAAATAATAATTATCCTTTTCAACACCTCTTTCCTGTATATAAACTTCACCATCTTCCCAGCCTGTTAACGACAAAGAATCAAGATAATTTGTATAAGAAGGGTCATCAAAAACCCATTGGTCTGAGTTACTCCTATAATCATTAACTTCATCCGGGCTAACATCAGAGATATTGTATTTACCTGTTTTATGAGCCCTCGATTTTGTTGACCAGCCCAGCATAACCCTGCTACCATCACCGGCCGACTCAAAAGCTAAATCCCAACTACTAGGCGAAGCAGTACTTATTTCTTGTCCTGCCTTTTCATACAATTTATAATATGTTTGGGTTGTTTTTATGCTATTCTGTACAGTAAAAGTTTCTTCAACAGGGAAATCAATCGATACTGGATCAATTTCTTTAAAGCAAGATGTCAAAACAAATGATACAAGTCCGGCTAATATTATTTTTTTCATGTGTTTATTTTTAATTATTTTTTGGCCACATGGAACATTGGATGTTTCATATGTTTT
>JBDLJL010000399.1:0-2289 GCA_039714415.1 Bacteroidota bacterium | reverse complement strand
TAACTGATGTTCTTAAATTCATTTCTTATCAAATATTAATATTGGGCAAGGTTTAATGCTAAACGACTGTGGCGGGCTTTCCAACCACAACTCTATCCCCAGTGCATAAAGTTATAGTATAATACTGAAATGTCAGAACACCTGATTGCCGCCATAGCAGGTTTTGTTACCAACTGGCCGTCTATTTATCACTTGGTTTTAAAATGATGTGATAGTTTGACACTTTATCTACTAAATTTATATTTTAATAATATTTACAATAACACCAAAATATAGGCCCATTTTGTCAACTAATTCTGATAAACTTACATTATCAGTGCTTTCTTCTAGTCTGATAGTAAAGTCATAACTATTGCCAATTGCTTGTGCGACATTTACAGTAAGCAGATATTTAGCTGCTGCACCACCCAACACACCTGTGCCTCCTGTAATTACAAACTTTATTGGATGTGTTAAAACTGTTGTCCATGTTAACATAAGTTTTAGAAAATTACTGTAAACAATCAAAGTTGACCCAACTATTTAAACTATTCTTCCTTTGAATATGGAAATTCTGTTTTATACAGCACTCTACCATCACTTCTTCTGAGCCATGTGGTAAAGGTTCTCTTTCCTTCTTCAAGTAAGATTATCCTTGAACCATTCATTGGCAAGCGATTATAACTGTTACCTACCGATGTGTATCCGTAACATAAGGCAATATTGTACAACTGGGCAGCATAATTATTATCATGGTCATGACCCACAAATGTACCCAGTACATTTCCCTGCTGCACCATCTCTGCAAACATTCCGGTGTTGATATCAGGTGCACACTCATCCTCCATTCTCACACCGATTCTGTATTCACCTGCATCAAATGCTTGCTTGTATTCGGGAAGTGGTATATGAAAGAAAAGCAGGGATTGAATGTCTGGGTTTTTCTCTAACCATGTTTGATTTGTTCTGGCAAACCAGTCTATTTGCGATCGTCTTATCCAGTCATAACCATCAACTCCTTTATCTTCCAATGGTGAATATTCTCCTGAGTCCATGCAATAGATAAGTTTCTCTGCTTTACCGTCTTTGTTATATACGGGCAACATATAATTACCGACTCCCTTAACTTTGTCTCCACCATCATCCGCCATAAGGCAATACGGCCTTTTCGATAGATATTCTATTATCTTCTCCCTTGAAGTTTGGGCTTCACTATCGTGGTTACCAAATGCAATAGCATATGGTGTTTTATAGTCAATCAATAAATTTGTTATAACCTCCCAACTTTTAATTGTAGGCCAATTTTCTCCTCGTCCGGTTACAATATCGCCAGTTAGTACTACTAAATCAGGGTTCTCTGCCTCCATTACAACTTTTATATTTTCCAGCACTCCTGATGAGCGTTCTCCACCAATATAAAAATGGGTGTCGGTGAATTGTACAATTTTAAATGTTTTGTCTCTATTAAACTGTAACTTGATATCCTGAGCCTGGAGATTCTGTACAAACAATAACATTACTGCTATTACTACAAATACCGGCATTTGTAAGCGATACATGGTTCTTGATTTTAAAGTATTCATATAATTTTCTGTTTTTTTATTATAAATCCTTTTAAAGATTAACTTTTCCTCGTTTCGATTTCCACCAAAGATAAAATGTTAGTGTTGCACTAATTATTGCCATACCAAACAATAATATTAATATGGGAACAATAGATTGGTCATATTTAAGATATAACCAACCAATAATTTCTTCCTGGAATATTGGTCCGATTGAACCTGTTCCATTTATAAGACCTGCAGCAACTAAAGCCCCACGTTTTGTGCCTACATCAATAGCGCCAACACCTGAAATTAATGAGTCTGGTCCGTAAAGCATAAATCCTGCTAAACCCATTGAAATAGCAAAAAACATGACACTTGTTGCACCTTTAAAATACATTAATGCAAATGCAAGAGCCATTAAACTTAGCATAATAGCTGATATTAATGAACGTCTTCCCTTAAAAATTTTATCTGAAGCATAACCCGCGAATAAAACACCTGCAAAACCTGCCATATCGAATACTGTTGATAGATATCCGGCATCGCTGACTTCCATATTAAAATTCTTATTCAGGAAAAAGGGCACCCAGCTCCAAAGTGCATATCTTAAAAACTTAATTGTAAAATAAATTAAGCCCATGGTAATAACAGTCGACCATACATCTCTTGACCATCCTAATTTTTCAGAATCAGCTTCTTTATCGGATGTTTCAGTTCCACAAGTATCACAATCGTCTTCTTCAATTTGTTTAAGACCAACATC
>JBDLJL010000398.1:0-2311 GCA_039714415.1 Bacteroidota bacterium | reverse complement strand
GGAAACATTTCAGCACAAATAAAATTGCCTGCATTGTTTAACGATAATATGGTTCTGCAACAACAATTTAATGCACCTGTTTGGGGATGGGCTAAACCGGGCAAGAAAATTACAATAACAGGAAGCTGGAATAATAAACCTGTGACAACAATAACAGGCGATAATGGAGAGTGGACATTAGAAATAGCCACACCAAAGGCTGGTGGACCTTATTATCTTGCTATAAATGAGGATACTTTACATGATGTAATGATTGGTGAAGTTTGGATTTGTTCAGGGCAATCAAATATGCAATGGGCATTAGATCAGACTGAAAATGCAAGGGAAGAAATTGAAAAAGCAAATTTACCGGATATCCGTCTTTTTTATCTTGCCCGTCAATTATCGGATGAACCACAAAAGGATTGCCATGCTTTTTGGACAGGATGTACGCCTGAAATGGCTAAAGATTTTAGTGCAGTAGCCTATTATTTTGGCAAGAAATTACATAAGGATTTGAATGTTCCAATAGGTTTAATACATACAAGTTGGGGGGCTTCTTCTGCGCAAGCATGGGTAAGGGAAGAGATTTTGCATAGCGATTCGGATTATGAGATCTATTTTACACGACAAAAGAATAACGAAAAGAATGCTGTGAGGGGTAATTTAGCTTTGGACCAGCAAAGTCCGTACAGGCTTTACAATGCTATGATTGCACCGCTCATTCCCTTTGGTATTAAAGGAGCTATCTGGTACCAGGGAGAATCAAATAGAAGTGAAGCAATTTTGTACGAAAAGCTGTTTCCAACAATGATAAAAAACTGGCGGGACGACTGGGCACAGGGTGAGTTCCCTTTTTATTATGTACAGATTGCTCCATTTGGTTATCGAACACCATTGGTTGGAGCTTTGTTAAGGGATGCACAAAGAAAATCGCTAAAAGTTCCAAATACAGGTATGGCTGTTACCATGGATATTGGAAATCCGGATAATATTCACCCTCTGAATAAATATGATGTGGGCAAAAGGTTGGCATTATGGGCTTTGGCAAAAACATATAACCAAAATATACCGGTATATTCAGGGCCATTGTATAAATCAATGCAAATAAAAGGCAAAAAGGCAATTCTCTCATTTGATTTTATTGGTAGTGGATTGTTTATTAATACAAATAAGTCAAACTATTTTGAAATAGCCGGAAGTGATAAGGTGTTTTATCCTGCTGATGTTGATGTTGTTGGTGAAAAACTTATTGTGTATTCAAAAAAAGTTAAAAAACCACTAGCCGTCCGATATGCATTTCATAATTCTGATGGAGCCAGCTTATTTAATAAGAATGGACTTCCGGCATCTTCATTCAGAACGGATGATTGGCCAATTATCACAGAGCCGGTTGAAATATCAGGAAACTTTAATTTTGAAAAAAAGGTATTCGAGATCAAGATGAGCTGTAAAAATACAAATAGCCTCATCCGATATACTATTGATGGCTCAGAACCTAATATTAATTCACAAACTTATGATCAGGCTTTTACACTTAATAAAACTACTAAAATACGAGCCAGGGCATTTATTAATAATAATCCTTCTGAAATAATTAGTGAAAAAAAGTTTAACTATCATCTTGCTTTAGGGAAAGATGTCAAACTAATTTCCAAATACAGCTCCAAATATAGTGCGGATGGTGATAAAGAACTAACTAATGGTAAAACGGGGAGCAATTCGTTCAGGGATGGTGTGTGGCAAGGATATACCGGAGAAAATTTTGAAGTAATTGTTGACTTGAAAAAAACTGAAAGGATACAAAATATATCAATAAGTTTCCTGCAAGATCAAGGTTTATGGATTTTTTTGCCTGGAAAACTTGAATTTGAGGGATCATTGGATGGAAAGAATTTTATAAAAGTAGGCGAGATAATTAATGATATCCCCATGAAAAAAACCAGTACAATAATTAAGTCTTTTGGTTTGACAACAAAACGGGCGAACTATAGATATGTAAAAGTGAAAACTGACAAGGTAATATGCCCTGACTGGCATCCGGGTGCAGGTAATAACGCTTGGCTTTTTGTTGATGAAATTATAGTTGAATAGTATGTAGTAGTTTCTTATGGTGATCTCTAAAAATTCAAAATTCGAGGCTTTCTGATTTTTTTAGGCTCGATTTTACTCCTGTAAATGAGTGTCTTAAAAAATCAGAGTAACGAAGAAGTTGGGATTTTTAGAGGTTGCCTAAAATAAATCATAGAGGGTTGCACGGTATTGAAATAATGATGTTGAAATTTTGAACAGTATTAAATTGAAAAACAGACTTTTAACTTAATTATATCGT
>JBDLJL010000397.1:0-2325 GCA_039714415.1 Bacteroidota bacterium | reverse complement strand
CCTGCAGGAGATGGGGGAATCTCTCTTGGGCAGGTTGTATCGGCCTCGGCCCAAATGGAATTGGCTTGGGAGGTATAAGTCAATAACCCGTTCCGGCATTTTTGCCTTTTGGCCGCTTGGTCAGAACCGCAAAACCCTCTTCTTAGCAAAATTAAATAATATTGATATAAGGGCTTGAATAATCATCAAAATTCACCTTCAAACTATATTGCAAAAACTTTACTCTTGCATTTCCAGACCTGGCATGATTATCTCCAATAAAGCTGAACGATACCATTAAAATTTACAAGATATACAGAACTGTATAATTATTTGCTGTACAAACATGGAGAGATGAGTGGTTACATTATTCCCTGACATAGCATGGAAAGACTACATTCTAAACTCTGCACTTCAAGCCACATGGATGGAAGACAGTAAGTCCATATCAAGCGACCTTCCTCTTAGCAAAAGAGAGCTATTTGGTTTAATAGTGTTAGCGCATATTAAAAATCACATCAATAATAGCAATAACTGGTTACTTGGGTACGACCCTAATGCTTCTGAGCCAAATGATGGATTTGTAAGTGACGGCATCTCAAAAATTGATGTCGAGCATAAAATTATTCCGCAAATGAGCAAGCAAGACCCACTTGAGGCAATTCTTTTAACATATGAAAAATATGCTAATAAAGGATCGGCATATGGTGGAGATAGAACATTAATTATTTATCCAAATGTAACCACTCAAGGCCTAATAAAAATTTCGAGTTTAAAAGATCAAATAAGTGGTAATTGTCCATTTGATAGAGTTTTACTCATGCATGCCGTAGCAGAGCAAAACAATAATATTATTCCTATTCACATTACCGAACATTATCCTGGCTTTGGCATTGCGCAGGTAGATTTCAATTTACAAAATGGTACAGCTACAGTGCCACACTATGGTATAAAATGAAAAAACAGTAAGTGGATCAAGAGGGACGCGAAAAAACATCGCGCGTTTTTGCCTGAACATTATGTGCTATTGGTAAAATATGGAAGTTAAAGAAAAAAAATGGAATGCATTGTCCAAAATCTTGTTTGATTTCTACTCTCAAAAGAACGTAGACCATCATTTTAAAAATGATGAAAAATATCTATCAACCGCTTTTGAAGAAATTGAAAAAATTTGGATGCAAAATTACAATGAAATAGCAACAATCAATTATGTTATGTTATCTGAAGCGCCATTGTGGGGTGAAAGAAAAAATTATATTTACAATCCAACCATTAATAATACTCAATTTTTCTTCCGGAGTGATTTAGAATTCTGTTTAAAAGAAAAAATAAAAACTAAAATTGAATTTATACAGAAACTAAACTCTATAGGATTTATCGTTCTTGATATTTTTCCTTTTCCTCTCAATGACAAGAACACAGTGATTAATTACAGAACTATTTCAAAAAAAGATTACAAATACCTTTTAAAGAGAACACTTCCAATTTCTATGGCTGAAAAATTATCCCTAATTTCAAAGAAAAGTTCGAAGAACATTAGATTTTTTTTCAGGTACGGAAGAGTCAAAGATGCATTCAACAATCTGCTTGGTGAACTTATTTTGGGAAAACGATTAATTCATTCTGCAAATGAAGTCTTTGACATTTCACAAAGGGGTGGTGGAATTAATAAAAATAAATTAAATGTGATTCTAAACAACGAAATTATGGAGAATTAAAAGCGCACATAACATCGTTGTAGCGGAATGCCATGGGGGGGGGTGCCTTTCCCTGTTGCCATCCCTGAACTCAACTCTTAACACGTTCCTGATTCTACTTTACTTGCAGTAGAATTGAATATGAATTATTAAACTTTATTTAAGTTGTATATAAAAAACGAATATGGTTAATGCTTTTTTGGAAATAATTATGGCTCTTAAAAGTCACCATATCCTCCAGTGGAAGGGGATTTGCCTTTTGGACGCATTTGGGTTCTGCTTACTGGTTCTTGGTTGTCAGAACGGTTAAGCAGCCGGATTGTTTGAGCGTAGCGAGTTTCCGGCTGTCAGTGGAGACAACCATAGAACCAGTTGCAGGTTCCAACTTAGCGGCCAAAAGGTAAAGCCCCTGGAACGGGTTTATTCAGGTTATAATATTACATGTGTCAACCCTGGAAGATTGTGGCCAAACAAAATATAAAAACTGTCATAAAATAAATTGGGAGAGAGCATTGAATTTAAAATATATTAAAGAATACAGAGATGCTGGCCTTGCAAAAAACATAATCCATGCAATCAGGGTTGAAAGCAAAAAAAATCTCTCTCTCATGGAGGTATGCGGCACCCATACCATGTCCATTTTCCGGCA
>JBDLJL010000396.1:0-2333 GCA_039714415.1 Bacteroidota bacterium | reverse complement strand
TTTGCCCCTGATGAGTTCGGCCGGATCTGTGATTGCTCCTTCAAGAAAATCTTCAGATTTTACACTTACAATGGCACTGGTTACTTCTTTTCCTGAAAGTGTACCATACCCAATCGCAACCACTTCGTCAAGCCCAATAGCATCAGCCTTCATTGTAACATTAATACTGGTTTGGCTACCAACTTCAATCTCCTGTGTAAGCATACCCACAAACGAAAAATGCAGGATGGCACCATCGGGAATATCGGATAATGTATAGTTACCATCCATGTTGGTAACTGTTCCCTGGGTTGTGCCTTTTATTAAAACGGTAACACCGGGGAGTGGTTCTCCATACTCATCGGTTACTTTGCCGGAGATGGATTTTTGTTGTAGTTGTACGTCAGTAGCAGTTCTTTTCTCTCCGGCATTCACAATTACCACATACCGGTCGAGAATTTCGTATGAAATATCTTCCGGCAGGGAATTGTCAAGAATCTCTTCGAGAGTTTTTTTCTTAACATCGATACTGACTTTTTGATTTGGGTCTAACTTAGAACTGGAAAAAGCAAACCGGAACTCTGTCTGGCTTTCAATTTCCCGGAACATCTCTTCATAGGTAATTTCAGAGTAGTTAAGTGAAATTTTGGTACCCTGAGAGTACACACTTGCGGAAACCAACATGGTTGTCGCTAACAAAATGAATGTTGTTAGTTTCATAATTCTTAAAATTTTTTCTAACAGCGAACACTCATTCCCCGTTAGGAAACGTTTTCTTTTTTTCATAAATTTGTCGCGTTTTTTATTAATAAAATTTATTTAATTTTTCGGGCATTGTTGGCTGCAACCACTTTGCCCGTTTTTTTTTTAAATCTTAGCATGGCGCAGAGCGCAGAGGGCTTGTGCCCCGTACTTTTTTTACACTCTGCCCAGTAATGCTCATTTTATTTTTTTACCCCCTTTCTAGATTTCATAATTTTCACATTCTTATCTTCTATGGTATATTTAAACTCGTTCGCTTTTGCTAATACCTCCAGAATCTGTTCCAGTGTTTCGTATTTTTCGAACCTTACAGTGAGCGTTTCCGATTTAAACTGTGCCGGGTTATACTCGATTTTTACATCGTACCATTTCTCTAATTCTGCAACCACATTACCGAATGGTGTTAACCGGAATACGAGCTCATCGTTTTTCCATGCCAGTTCGTAATCTTCATCAAAAAATTTAACTACATAAGTCGATTTCTTTTTATTAAATATTATTTGTTTGCCCGGTGTTAAAATTTCAGATACCATCCCATATTCTACCTCAACCGAACCTTCTACCAGGGAAGACTTTACTAAAAAAGCACCGGGATAAGCCGAAACTATAAACCGGGTACCAAGGGCTTTAGTAACAACATTGCCGGAGGTGACTTCAAACGGTAGTTCTTCATTCTTCTCAACCTCGAAATAGGCTTCCCCTTCCAACTCAAGTTGCCGCGATTTTACTCCATAATCAACCGGGTAACTCAATTTTGTATCTACATTAATCCAGACTTTAGAGCCATCGGGCAAAATTACACTTGTTTGTTCGCCTTTTTGTGTTGAAAGTGAGAGCATACCTTCAGGCGAAACCTGATTAAAATAAAAATAAAGAGCAGCAGCAAGTAATGGTATAATCAAAATTGCTGCTGCCTTAGACCAAACTGTGAACAATCGGGATATCCCCGCTTTAAAGGATGATATCCTGATTTTTTCCCGTATCTGTTTAAATTGTAGTTCAACATCTTCAGGTTGGCTGTTTTGCCAATGTTCTTCTAACCAATGAACAACCTGCTGATGGTAATGCGAATTGTTAAAAAGTTTATCAAGTAAGATATATTCGTTATCTGATAACCGTTTCCCGGATAAAAATTTATCAATTAGTTGGTTTGGTATTTTATCCATTCTTTGTTTTTGCTCCATAACAATTTTATATACGTTTGAAAATAGTTTTTCCGTGAACCGAATTAACTATTTTTTTACAATTAATTCACAATAAAATTATAAGCCACACAATTTCAATCAATTACCAGCAATCAATATATTAAGAAATAGGGGGTGAAATTTTAATTGTTAAGATAAATAAAGAGGATAAGACTTAAGAAGTGTTTCATTTCTGACCTCAAAAAAGCAAGCGCTTTGCGCATTTGTGTATCGACAGTATTTTCTGAAATATCAAGTTTTGCGGCAATTTCTTTATATGTAAGCCCGTCAATTTTGTTTAGTTTAAATATAATTTGCCTTTTTTTCGGTAATTTTTCAATTAACTCGAAAATGACTCTTTCCAATTCAGAATATTCAACTGTTGCAAGTGTGTCGAGGTTATTATTA
>JBDLJL010000395.1:0-2349 GCA_039714415.1 Bacteroidota bacterium | reverse complement strand
GTATAACACTTTGAAGGTGTCCATTCGGATAAATTGTTGCCTGTCTGATAAGGACAGGTGTAAGGTTATCTTCTTTTATAAGGTTTTGTACTTTATCAGATAGCACAGCATTTGATTCCGCAATTGTATAAGGGTCAAACCTGTCGTAAGCGGGATGCCAGAATTGTCCGCTACCAATCTCCCAATTTTGCGTGTCGTTTCTTGCCTGTCGGTTCCATCCATCAATCATACCATTATAAAATATGATAAGTACGAAAGCAAAGGACAGAACTATTACATTGAGCCAGGTACGAAGCCCGGCGCCAATTAAGTTTCTGAATGCTAATTTTATTGCTAACATGGCTTTATGTTTTTAATGTATATTGCATTTTTTCATCCCTTTCAGGGATGTAATACCCTTTGATTTATTACCCCACGGGTTTCACCCGCGGTTATTCAATTTTAAGCCTTTCAGGCTTATTTCATGTTTCATTTATAGACATTTTTAATCAAGCATTAAAGTTTTTATCGTATACATCCCCGAAAGGGATGAGAATTTTTGATTGATTATTTTCCATGGGTTTGTACCCATGGTTATTCAAATTTAAGCCTTTCAGGCTTACTACACTTTAGTTTTCAGTGTCTCGTATCTTGTTAAGCCCAAAGGGCTTAAATGTTAATAGCCACGGGTGTAACCCGTGGTAAGGGAATTTATTCCCTTTTTAAACCCTGAAAAGGGTTTAAGTTAAAACAAATATTTTTCATCAAATTCAATCCCAAATTCAGTTAATAACCTTTTATATTCATCCACAAAGGTTTCCTTTTTATGATGCTCTTCCTGATTTTTTACATAATTAATCAACTCATTAATTACATTATATTGATAAGTAAATGCACCATATCCATCTTGCCAACCCATAAAATTGGGGAACAAATTCTCTGCTTTTATCATTTTTGAACTTGCTATCTTTATATCCTTTATCAAATCTGCTAAAGCAACACTTGGATGTAGGCTTGTTACAATATGTAAGTGATCTTCTATACCGTTAATGCGATATAAATGGCAGTTATTATTTTTTAGGATACCCCCAATATATTTGAATAGAACCTCCCTGTTTGCTTTTATTAAAGTTTTCTCTCTATTCTTTGTTGAAAATACCAGTTGATATACTATTTGCTTGTATGTTGCCATGAGTTTCTTTTTTTTCATCCCTTTCAGGGATGTGAATATCCGATTGTTATATTTTCCATGGGGTTGCATCCATGGTTATTCACATTTAAGCCTTTCAGGCTTATAATCTTTCACGCCAAAACTACATAAGCTCATCACTTACTACTTTACCATCAGCTAGTGAAATCTTCCGTTTTAAATACTTCATCACCTTTTCATCATGTGTAGCAAAAATGAATGTTGTTTTTAGTTCTTCATTTAGTTTTTGCATTGTTTGCAGGATGTGGTGTGAATTTTTAGAATCCAGATTAGCTGTAGGTTCATCAGCTAAAACAATTTTAGGTTTTTTTACCATGGCACGGGCAATTGCAACCCTTTGACTTTCACCACCAGAAAGTTGTGCCGGTTTTGATTTAATTTTATCAGTTAAACCAACCCATTCCAGGGCATCTAATACCGCTTTTTTTCGTTCTGAACCTGATAAGTTTTGCAAAAGCAAGGCAAACTCTACATTTTCATAAACAGTATACACGGGTAAAAGGTTATACGTTTGAAAAATAAAGCCAATATGTTCATTCCGTAATCTGGCAGATTGTTTATGTGACAAATCTGATATAGATTGATCCATTACAAAAGCACTCCCTTCTGATGGTGTATCCAATGAGCCAATTATATTTAATAAGGTTGTTTTTCCTGAACCACTTGGCCCTACAAAGCCTGCAAACTCACCTTCCCCAAAAGTGAGACGAATCTGGTTGAGGGCAGTAAAATGCCCATTCCCAACCGGGAACCGTTTTACTAAATCGTTGATTTTTATTATATCCATAGTTTTTAGATTAAGATCGTTTTTTGTTATTTGGTTATTCGTTTATCTGTTTATTCGGTGATTTGATTGCTTGTCGAATTACCGAATCTTCAAATAATCATTTATCAGATATTCATATATTTATTTGGTTATGCAAGTGCTTGTCAAATCATCGAATAAACAAATCCTCAAATCCTCATTCTTACTAATTTTTATCTTTATATTAAAGCATCTTCACATTTTTACATTTCTTTTTTTAATGATTAAAAACGAACATTAGCTGTACTCCAATACCGCCATACAAATTTTCAGCAGCGCCAATTGTAGGCATTTGATTGTTTTCCGGGTTCCAATATGCCATTACATAAAAAGTTGTTCGGTCAAATTGACGGAA
>JBDLJL010000394.1:0-2352 GCA_039714415.1 Bacteroidota bacterium | reverse complement strand
CTTTGCGGCTTTGCGTTATATTGTTGCTCATGTGTTTATTTTCTAAAAACCCAACTTATTAAGTATCGTTTTTCCTGTCCAGTTTGCTTCGGCCACAGGCATAAGGCTATGTTCAAATTTTGACCATGCGCTGTGCATGATCCCCAGGAACTGGTCTTTCTTTTTTTCGCCTGTTAACATGATATCCAAAATATTAGATGGTTCAAACCATGCTACACCACCTGCTTTGTACCCCCTGTTTAAATAAAAATTCATCTGATTTACTGTTTTCATTTTATCACTGTGATATACTCCAACATAGTTCCAATCGTGAACCATAATATCTTTTGGCAAGCCTTCAATACAGCCTTTAGCATCAATTTTTGGCGCATTCTGTAAATCATTAAACATATCGCCCCAAATATATATGCCTACATTTTTATCATATTTTCTTATTATTTTATGAACTCGGTTTATTTGGTCAATCATAATTTCCTTATTGGTCAGGTTTCTGGCTTTGCATTGACTACATGTATTTACAAAACCCACTTCATCCTGACTGATATGCAGTTTTGATGGCTTTAATTCTTTGATTACCGATGAAATAACTTTCTCTTGAATTTTCCATCCTTTAGGATTTGAAGGACAACTTGCAGCATGTGGGAAAGAGGTAAAATCAACAGCATCGTAACTTAATAGCAATTCCTTATTAAAATATTCTTTATTTAATATCTTAATGACAGGTTTTTCTGTTGAAACAAGTTTGTAATCTGTACCCCTGATTAATTCTTTTTGGTTTTTATCGAAAATATGAATGGTAGAATTCTCACAATCATGGATACGGGGCACATCTAAACTAATATCTCCGCTTTCTGTAACAATATATTTTTCTTTTTCGTGATAAATGCCTTCATCTAAACAAGGATCTAAAACACGGGTGAAAGTCCAACCGCCAAAAGTTTCAAAATAAGGGACAGGTTCAATAAAATGTTCTTTGCAATAATCGAAAACTTCATTTATTTCTTTAAGCCGTTCAGATTTATCTAAATAATAGTATGCATCAGAAGGTAAATAAATTTCGTTGTATCGGAAATCGGAAAGTTGATTGATATACGATTTAAAATCATCGCTTAATACAGCCTTTGTTTTTGTTAAAACAACGCTACGTACAGGATAAGCAGGGAAATCTGAGACTATTCCAACAGGCAATGTTGTGTTTTGTTCCATTGCTTGCAACAATGTACTTAGCCCATAAAAAAGACCTTGGCGGTTTCTTGCTTTTATAGTGATTTTATTTTCATCGATTTGTACCAGATAACTGCCTTCTTTTTTCGCAATGCCTTTTTTTGTGTATTCCAACACTATTGTTTTGTCCCTGATTGGTTTTCCTGAATAATTGATATCCCAATTAAACTCATTTTCCCAAAAGTCGTGTATTTTATCTGAAATATAATCTGTTTCCTCTGTTGGGTCGTAAAATGTCCAACTGGAATCAACTATACATTTTTTATCAGTAAAATTCATATTTCGCGGTGCAGGAAATATACCATCAAAAGGGTTTGTGGATTTTTGTAATTTCCCCATTCCTTTATGTGCGTTTTTAATACCGTCAAGATACCTTCGATATCCGTAAGGATGTTCCCATAGCTTATTTGCCCGATCGAGCCATTGAACAGTATTGATAAAATCGGTGTAGTAATTTGCCATTGGCGATTGCGGGACACGGGGCATATCTTTATACATTAACTCCCTGATTTCGGCAACCACATCATTTACAGTATTCATGTATGCATAAGTTGTTTGAACACCATTATCGGTATTAAAAGATATTGTTATTGCGTACTCATTAGCAGGGAAATTACTCTTTTGAAGCTCCAACTTAGTTCCAACAGGTACTTCAATTGTTTTTGAATGCTTGCCATTAATCGCTTTAAATTCGACTTTAGCCATAGGTAAATTACTTAACTGGCCTACAATATTATTGTCGCCAATTGTTCCTTTAATAATATTCCCTTCAAGATGAAATTCGCTGTTCATGGCAATATCAAGATGCTTTTGAACTTGATCCCAGGCCGTTTTATTGTCAACCGGGCGAAGTACAAACCCCCATCCGCCAAATCCCTGTTCTATTTTTAAAAGAAGTAGGTTTCTTCCTTTTTTGAGATTCAATTTCAAATATTCATCATCAATATTTACGGTTCTTGGTTTATGTACCTTTAGAATCATTTCGCCATTAAACCAAGCCTTTATACCATCGTTTGAACCTATCCCGAAGATTTTTTCCTGTTCCTTATCGCTTTCTATCCAAATAGCAGCATAGCAAACAACTTTTTCGTTTGGTGTAAATATTCTTTTTAAATCAACTTCGTTGTT
>JBDLJL010000393.1:0-2366 GCA_039714415.1 Bacteroidota bacterium | reverse complement strand
TCATCGGATATGGTCCGGAGATGCCAGTTCTGCCGGTTTTCGGCTCCTGGTTCCCCCTCCGATTAACTGGACCGGTGATTCCATCTCTCGCTAAAAAACATAAGTTTTGTAGGTTTATTATTAAATCTTCTTTTCAAGGGTAGCCCCTTATCCAAGACCCCCACCCATCCCACCCCCCATTCCATACATTTTAAAACCTAATTCCCGACCAGTACAAACATCTAACGGAGAGAAGATGAAATATAAATAAGGCGCAAGCGAAGAAGACAGCCTCGCGCATGCGCAACCTATACTTACTTGGTATACTTGGATGTATTATCCCTCTTCGTCTTCAGACAGGGATCTCAATTTTTTCTTAAAAGCGTCCAGGTTAGGTGCCGTCACAACGTCTTCTGGTAGTGCATTCCAGGCATCAACAACTCTGTTAGAGAAAAAATACTTGCGAACATCAGTTCGTGAGAAGATCTTGGATAATTTATAACTGTGACCACGGAGTTGCCGATTTGGGAATGTAAAATAAGTTGGAGCCCCAATTTTGTAATATCCATGCAGATATTTATAGACTTCACATAAGTCTAGCATATTTCTCCTGACTTGCAGGGAAGGAAGGTTAGGTGGAATTGGGGCCAGTTTTAGACATCTATCCTGTATTTTATCTAATTCATGAATATCCTTTTTGAGCCATGGGTTCCATACAGGAGACCCATATTCAAGCAATGGCCGAATGATTGATTCATATAGAAGCTGAACTTTTTGGTTAGTTAAAGGAAAGAAACAACGTTTTATTAACCCAATTCTTTGGTTGGCTTTGCTGGAAATGTATGAGATGTGTGTTGAAGGGTGAAGATCATTAGAAATGGTAATTCCTAAATCTTTTTGATTTTTTAATTCATCAAGTGGAAAACCCTTTAATGTGTATTGATACAACAAGCTGTGTCGAATACGTACCACAATACATTTACTCTCGTTAAAATTTAAGAGCCATTTCCTTGACCAAGCTGAGAGAGCATTGAGATCATTTTGCAAGTTAATGCAGTCTTGTATGGATTGAATTTTTGCGTATATTTTTGTGTCATCGGCAAACATTTTTGCTGTTGTGGATATGATTTCAGGCAAATCGTTGACATATATGAGAAATAGGGTCGGCCCTAGGATTGAGCCTTGCGGAACACCGCTATGCACGTGTAACCAAGAGGAAGTACCATTTTTTAGTATGACCCTTTGTCTACGAGAAGTCAAAAAGTTTTCAATCCAATAAAGAATCTTTCCCCTGACTCCGACTTGCCTGAGTTTATGCAGCAATCGCTGATGAGGGACTGTATCAAATGCTTTTTTGAAATCAAGGTATATAATGTCAGTCTCTCTGCTCTGGTCAAAGTTTATAGTCCAATCATTTAAACAATCAAGTAATTGGGTTACACAGGAACACTTGTCCTGAAAACCATGCTGGACACAGTTTATAGTGTTGTTTCTTTGTAATAGGTTATTTATGTGATCTAGAATAAGCCTTTCCATCAATTTGATAATCTGGCTTGTTAAGGATATGGGCCTGTAATTGTTTGGGGAAAGTTTAGAACCTTTTTTATGTATTGACGAAATGTTTGCATCCGTCCAATCATGAGGTAACACTCCAGTTTGTAAACTTTGTTTGAAAAGTATACATAGGGGTTTGCAAAAGTTGGGGCAATACTTTAGGGTATTTACATTTAAGTAGTCAGGTCCACTTGCCTTATTTGCTTTTAGTTTTTTTATAGTTTTTTGGAGATGTCAATTTCTGTAAATTCAAAATCGAGCAGAATTTCATTTAGTTTTTTAGTTGAAGAAGGTAATGTGAATGATATGTCTGGTTCAGTTGTCATTACTGATTGAAAGAAATTATTTAGGAGTTCTGCCTTTTCTTGGTCATTTGTTATTAGAGATCCTTTTTGTTCTAGTGTTTCGATTGATGAGGATGACTTTGTGAAATGTCTGGTGTAGTTCCAGAACCTTTTAGGATTGGTTTTTAAATCTTCAGTTAATTTATTTTCATAATGATGTTTAGCCTTTTGTAGTACAGAGTCTAGCTCATTTTTTGAGTTTTCAAAAATGTATTTATCAGCATTTAGTTTAGACTTTCTATATTTGATCCAAAGTTTCCTTCTTTTCTCTTTAGCCTTGGAGACTGATTTATATCGGCACCATGGTAAAGTATTTAATTTATTTCGTTTCACTGTTTTAGCAGGGATATATTTATTGACTAATGTGTTATATTCTTCCTTGAAGGCAATCCAATTCTCATTTATGTCAGAGTAAGTTAATTTGTCTCTCCAATCTAGTGATTCTAATTCGTTATTTAGTCCGTTAAAATCACCTTTGGAATAAAGGTA
>JBDLJL010000392.1:0-2384 GCA_039714415.1 Bacteroidota bacterium | reverse complement strand
TAGAAAAAAAACAAAACACAGATAGATTAATTGATTTTTCATAATGATTAATTATTAGTTTATACAATAAACTGGAAATCACAAAAAATCGGGAATGAAAAAATTATTATACAAGTTACAAACAAGCAAACTGAATTACAACAAATAAACTTTGCAGCCTAAAAGAGAAGAGTCCGTCAGCTGACGGACCTTTTTTTGGTCGCTACACTCCAATAACACAATTTTATAAATTAACCTCAAAACAAGCCATGAAAAAAACAAAGGCAATTCAACAAGTTGGAATAGAGTTAGCGGTTTAATCGCTGTAATATCTTTTAATTAAATGTTATCCATGCCGGCAAGTTTTCTTCCCACCATTTTAACGATTCTACTGTCGACTTCAGTCCATCAGCCGCAATAGCTATCGCATTTCTTAAATCGTTGCTGAAATTTCTTAAATATTCTTCATCCCAATAAGCTTCTTGCGACGATTGTTTAAGGAACTCGTCAACCCATAAAGTAACTACCTCAGGATGCACACTCGACAAATCCTGAAGCAAATATTTGCTTTTTATATTTCCTGCCTGTGACAATGGGATATTGTAGGATATAATGTATGGCCCGTAAGTTAAATCTTCTTCAAACTTGTTCAGATATGCCTGTGCTCTGGCATAATCGTATATTTCAATAAGTGTATCTATTTGTTCTGAATCATTGAGACCATTTATGTAATACGGATCTTCCATAACCGGTAAGTAGACATTATTTATGCTATCAGAAGATACATATTTGAGCAGTTGGTTAACTTCGGGAATCTTATTCAGATAGGCCGACAATAGTGCTGCATATTTCAACGAATCATTTTTATCAGGATTTTCAGTAAACAGAATATAGCTGTATAATCCAAAACCTTCCTGTTCGTATTCACCACTTACCAGGTAATTTCTTCCCGGTTGATAATATGCACTACAGCCAACCCAAAACTGAAATCCAATGGTAACCATGAATAGAGTTACAAATGCTAAAATCTTATTTCTTTTCATTTTTATTGAATATTTTCCGGATTAACAAACCAACCAAATAGACGATTATAAAAACACAACCTACAACCAGAATTGTATCTATTTTTCTCAATGGAACTGAAAAAGTAAAAAAGTATGCCCAGATCAGAACAGATATAATGACTGTGACCAATAGTTCAATCTTTCTTTTTTTCATCTATTTAAATTTATAATTTTCAGTTGCAATAGATGGAACTCCCGATGAAATTTAAAATACTGGTTTGTGTACTTTAGTATTCTAAATTTCATGTTCGTTTCATACATCATAATTCAATTCATAATTAAAAGTTACGATATAAAAATTTAATCCACAATACTTATTCTGGAAGCTATATGATCGAACTATTCAAGGGTAATAATTTTTGGATTATAATTCAAAATCACGTAACTTATATGCCTGAAAACTAAAAGCTTAAAACTAATTGCTCTCTATTCTGTTTAATCTTTATTTTATTTCTAATTTAAACAAAAATCAATTATGGAAGAAAGTTGGGAATTTTTAAAAAATCAAAAAAATTACTGACGTAATACGTAAAAGTATTTTCGGTGGGTGGATTGTTCATGTGTACGATAAAAAGTTCTGTACCTCAATTTATCTCAAGGATAAAGAACATAAGTGAAAAGGAACTATTGAAAAGGGTATTTTTGAAGTTGAGTTTTTTAATTGGGAATTAGTGACAAGAGATGATGATGGTCCGAATATTTTCAGATTGAAAGTAATCAATGGCTGGTTAGTATTTGTCCATGATACATTTAGCGACAATGCAGATTTATTGTTTGTTGAAGATTCTCAAGCTCATTGGAAATAATAATACATCTGCAATTCAGGTTACATAAGGCTTTATATATACAAACTTTTGATTTTAAGCCTGACGGCAATAATATAAGGCACCGACTTTTTTATGTTCAAAAACATTTGTAGAAAAACGAAGATTCTTCTCACATAAAATAAAATCCGAAATGTACTTTTCATAATACTTAAATTTTCGTTACAAAATTAACTTTACTAACTCAATCTTAAGCTACTTACAAGAAGACAATATGCGACAGTTCAGAGACTTACGGCCTAAATCGTTACAGTTTTTTCATTACACAACACTGTAACGATTTGGTAACGATTCTTTGTCCGAAAATGGTATTATTTTGTCGTGGATTGGCGTTTTTTAGTCAAAAAAAATGCCTAAGATGCTGATTTTCTGCTCATTTCATCTTTTGGCAATTTTTTGTCTTATCTTTTCAGCTCCCCTGATTACAGGAAGTTGCAACCTAAATTTTAAACGTTTGGTGTGAATGTATTAATATGAAACCCTTTGTTTAAAAGTTTTTCCAATGTGTGGTTATTCG
>JBDLJL010000391.1:0-2395 GCA_039714415.1 Bacteroidota bacterium | reverse complement strand
TAAGGCAAAAACCCACCAACTCAACTCTGTTTTGTATGCAAAATTCTCAAGCCATTTGTTCATTGTATACCATGCGATAGGTGTTGCGATTATAAATGACAGGACTACCCATTTAATAAAATCTTTATTGAGCATAAACATGATTTCAGAAACTGTTGCACCATTTACTTTGCGTATTCCAATTTCTTTGGTTTTGTATAATGTTGTTTGAATTACCTGGCCTAAAATTCCGGCTGCGGTTAAAATTAAGGCTATGATTGCAAGTAATGAGATAGCTTTTGCCATCTTTTGTTCTTTCTTGTAAAAACTATCAAAGAAACTATCGTAAAAACTAAAATCGAAAGGTTCATTCGTAACTACATTTCCCCAAGCTTTGCGTAACTGAGAAATTTGTTGTTTAACATTTCCCGGTTTTAATTTTACTGAAAGAACATTAGGTCGATTATTTCCATAGTAAATAACAACCGGCTCTATATCACTATGTAATGATGTAATATTAAAATTTTTAACTACTCCTACTACATTATATCCCCCTTCTCTTCCGTTCATAAATTTCTTTCCTTCTAAATCTTTCCAATCATACTTTTTATAAGCTGTCTCATTAATTACACAGGAATTGTTTAAATCACTTGGCATAAAACTTCTTCCTTTTAGGATTTCAATATTAAGTGTTTTAAAAAAATCAATATCTGCACTTATTACTTTAGCCATAAAGAATTTTTTACCTGAATTACCATTACCCCATCCCTGAAAAACAGCGCCGGGACATCCATTAGAATTTGAAGAAGCCTCAACAAAGCTCAATTGATTAATTTCCTTTTTAATAACGTTTGCAGTTTCAGTATTCCGTGGTATCGAAATTTTTAAAAGTTTATCTTTATCAAATCCTAAATCTTTAGTCCCAATAAAACTTAATTGTTTTAGAATTATAATTACCGAAGCAATAAGTACAATTGATGAGGTAAACTGTATTGTTGTCAACATATTTCGGATAGCATTCTTCGATTTTGGTTTTTTACTATTATTAATTCCTTCAACAATACTGATATTCTTAGTTGTTATTAATGGAACTAAGCCACTTATTAAAGCTACTATTCCGAAAACCAACAATTCGAATACTATAAATATTGGAGATTTTAGAAGGCTAAAATCAAGCTCTTTTCCGAAAGTATTAGAAATAAAATCGCTAGAAGAATATACTATAACAATAGCGATAAGTGTTATACTTGTTAATAATTGAATGCTTTCTAACAGGTGATTAATAAAAATTTCTTGCGAACCTGCTCCATTAACTTTGCGGATTCCAATTTCTTTTTGTCGGGCAAATTGCATTGCCGTAGAATAGTTTAGATAATTGATAAGAGAAATAACAAGTACAACAAATGCAATTATAGAAAGCACAATTATAAATGATGCATCTCCAACTATATTTCCACTTCCTTCTATATTCTTTGTGAAATACATATCATCTAATTTTCTGAGAGAAAATGTTTTTTCTACCGACTTATGACTTTTTATTTTTTCGCTAAACTTGGCAGAGAAGTTATTTACATCAGTTTTGCCCTTAAATTTTATAAACAAGTTGGTTGGGAACCAAATGTAGCCATTGTCAGAATTTTTGGCAAAACGCATTTTTTCATCTTCTGAATTTATGATAAAGTCAGTTTTAAAACTGCTATTATCAGAGAAGTCTTTAACAATAGCTGTTATTTTAGGGTTTAGAAAACCTGAAATGTTTATATTTTTACCCAATGCATCTTCATTACCAAATAATCTATTTTTTGCTGATTCAGTGATTGCTATCGAGTTGTTTCCGCTCAATGGTTTATTGCCTGTTTTGCTTAAAATTTCAATGTCAAGCATTTCGAACAAACTATTCTCAGCTGATATTACAGAATTAGCCGTTATGTTATTATACTCACTTTTTATAGGTATAGAATACGTAAACCTATTTATAGGATAAACAGCTTCAACTTCAGGGAAATCATTCTCTAATACCTCAACAAGAGCATAATTCAAAAAACAGTTTTCATTTTTGGTGTCTTCCAAACGATAAATATTCTCATGGTTAGGAATGTAGTTATCAACCGTTAACTCTCCATAAACAAAAAGTGAAATAGAAAGGAAAACGGTAATCCCAATTATTAACCCAGAAATAGCTAAAGCAGAATATATCGGGCTTTTTTTGAGGTTTCTGTAAGTATTCGTAATGATTTTCATTCGTGTAAACTTTAATTTAGTTTAGTCACGCCCTCACACTAATATTCAAAATATTGATTGGTAAGGGTATAACTTGTTTAAATAGATGCCTCAATCTTATTTTCATTAACTTCTTCCACAACAACCTCACCATCAAGCATATTGATCGTACGGTGTGCATATCCTGCATCGCGGG
>JBDLJL010000390.1:0-2452 GCA_039714415.1 Bacteroidota bacterium | reverse complement strand
ATTTTTTTATAGGTATTTGATATAAATTTTTGTCCGCCAAATCCAGGATTTACTGACATAAGCAAAACCATATCAATTTCCTCAATAATATCTTCAAGAACATGAATTGGTGTATGTGGATTAAGTGAAACACCCGATTTCATGCCTAATGCATTTATTTCTTGTATGGTACGGTGTAAATGGGTACAAGCTTCATAATGAACGGTTAATATATCTGCACCAGCCTTTTTAAAGTCTTCAATATATCTTTCCGGTTGCACAATCATAAGATGTACATCAAGAGGTTTTTTGGCATGTTTCTTTATTTGAGAAATTATGGGCATACCGAAAGTAATATTTGGTACGAAAACACCATCCATTATATCAAGATGAAACCAGTCAGCCTGACTGTTATTCATTAATTTTATTTCTTTTTCCAGATTGGTAAAATCTGCTGATAAAAATGACGGGGATATAAGATGGTTCATAAGGTTTTTATTAATTGATTGTCCTTTTGATATATTATTGAATTGTTTATTTTTCTATCTTTAAATGTCGGTTTTCTGATTAATATGTATGGAATAATTTCCTTTTCCAAGTTTCTTCCCTTGAACTGTCCCATAATGAATACTAAAAGAATAGGGCAGGGGGGTGAAAAGCAAAGCCTTTTTTCCTGCATAATTGCACTCATGCTTATCTTCTGGCAAACTGATATGTGTTGAATAATTTTTGTCTTCTAAGAAAGGTATAAATACAATGAGTTTAAATTTTTCTTTAAACCTGCCATATCCACCATGAATTTCTTTATCTCTTTCTTTTAACAAATTGGCACGTTTGAGTTTCTCTACCATTTTATTTACATCAAAATTATAATTGTAAGGATAAATTCCGGTTTCAGTTCGTGCAATAATATCTGTTTTTAGGATAATTGATAATGAATCGTTTTGTGAATTATTTAATGGTCTATTAAGCACTTTTTGTTCATTTTTTTCAAGATAGGCGATTAAATATATTTGATATGCCTTTTTTTGCTGTCCACCGGTTTTTGAATACTCTATGTCAATATTTAGCTTTTTATCCTTATGTTTAATATTTATTTCACTTAACCATGATTCAATAATTGGAGCACAATGTTGCCCTATCATTAGTTCCATTGAAAAAAATACAAACATTATGGATAAGATATTTTTTGTGGTCATGATATTATTGTATTACTAAAATTATCCAATTACCAACGAGTTGTTATATTGTTGATATGTTTTATTCTTATTTGTAGGGATTCGAATTAAGATTTATCGCTACAAATTTCCTTCATCATTTTTATCTTCATCTTCCTTTTCAATTATTATTGGTCCTTCTTCATTATATCTTCGTTTTCGCAATATCATCCGCAGTACTTGCACTGCCTTTTCAAGGTCAACGGACAGGTTGGGTGAATGTCCCATTTCCTCAATATTTGTAATTACCTGCAATGAATCAGACGATATATTTGTTACTTCAAAAACAGTTGCGGTTAATTGATCAGGGGAAGATTTTTGACCACTATCAGTAAAGTATTCTTTATCTTTTAGGTATCGTCCAATTGTTCTCTGTTCATTTTTTACTGATGAAATATCATCATAAAAAAATTCGTTTGTGCGTTCGTTTACAATAAAGTTATTTAACCAGTCATAAGTGCAACTATAATAACTAATGTAGTTTTTTGTTAAGGCGATAACCTGCACATTCCAAACGGAGTATGAAATATTACCATTTTCCGTTGTTCTTTGCAATATATCAGCTTCATTTAAACCTGGTTCTTCCCAATTTACAGGGTAGGGGACAATTATAAAATTTTTCTGTTCTAGGGTATTTATATTAAGACTAAGTTTTTTAATGGCTGTTTCTTTAATTTCATGGTTTAAATCTTTAATCAGCCAATTATTCATTTGATCTTCAGAAGGCTTGGTTTTAATATTATTACTATCAAAATAAGGTTTTAGCCAAATACCAAATAAAGTTAACCCAACCAGGATAAAAACTGTTCCGGCAAGAATTGTATTGTTAAATGAAAGTATTATAAATATACCAAACAAAGCCATCCCGGAACTAATTTTAACTATTTTTGAAAATGATGGCTTCCAGGTTTCCTGAACCATAAAATAGTTTTGCATCGATTCTGTCTGGTTTTCCGTTCTCATTTTGAAGTTAGAATTCAGAAATTAGAATTTAGATTTTTGAAGTTAGAATTCAGAACTTAGATTTTAGAAGTTTGAAATTAGATTTCATCCAAGGTTCTACTTCCTACCTTCTAAGTGCTCGTTAAGAAATAACCTTTACATTCAAACTTGTTCTTTTGTCCTTTTTCTGCTTAAAAAAACGCTTTAAATAGCTTGCTATTTGCAGTTTTTTTTAATTTGAAAAAGAACAAAATAACTGCCTTATAATTGTAAACTTTATTACTGAACAAGCACTAAGTTCTACTTTTCTTTCT
>JBDLJL010000389.1:0-2474 GCA_039714415.1 Bacteroidota bacterium | reverse complement strand
TTAATGTCAAGATTTTTATTGGTGAAAGGTACATGAACCACTGCATTATGATTGTAATAACGATTGTTTTTCACAAAAACAAAATGCACCGAAAAATTTCCCCTGTGCTTTTCTTCAACCGGAATTTTAATCAACTTTTGCTCTTTGCTAATTTTAATATATTCTGATGATACAATACTTCCTTTATGTTCAACTTCATATAAAACACTTAGGTTCTTTTCACTTGAACCAATTAAAAATTCAGCATTTTCACCTGGTTCGCAATATGTTTTTACAGCAGAAAATAAACTAATTTCATTAAACGGCATTTTTTTGCTTTTATCTGTAAAAACATTAAAGAAATGCTTGTTACTTACTTTATTTCCAAAAGCATCAGTAGAGTATATTTCAGCAACATACCTGCCCGGTTTAAAACCTTTTACAATTGAAAAATCCAGCATTTTCTGCTCTTTGGTATCAAAAGCGGTTTTAAAAACCTGCTCCCCCTTCTCTAACTGTAAACTTTCTGCTTCATTATCATAAATATTTCCTGGAAATGATTTATACCATTCCTCTTTTGAATATAAATGTTTATCCGGTCTTGTCCAATACCTTGAACGAATGGGTTCCGGTACATCCTTTAATTTGAAAATCTTAATTTCACCTTTTGCTGCAAGCTTTTCATGATTAAGGTTGTATGTGCCAATTTCTATATTTTTAGTAATTTCATTGTCGTATTTCTTATCATTCTTATTGATTAAGCCTGATAAGGGCAAACTTACCCGCAGGGCACGGTAGCCAACATTTATACTTTTTGATGTGCTCTGGGTTTCACCATTAATATCGGTTACATCTGTTATTATCTGGTAACTAAATGACAAGTACTCGCTTTCCTGGAAAGATAAATCCGGTAAAGCCTTAAATTTTATCTTAAAATGCCCATTATCATTGCTCGTAATTTCACCGTTTTTAATTTCCACAGGGGTGCTGTTAAAATTCCAGTTCCACCAACCACCCCATTGAGGTGTCCTGACTACCCTATACTTTACAGTTGCATCACTTAAAGCTGCACCGGAATAACTAACTGCTTTTCCTTCTACTTCCACATTATCATTTAATAAATAATTCCCCTTGAAAGGAAGTATTTCTACTTCAAACTTAGGCCTTTTGTACTCCTCAACTGAAATGTATTTTGTGCCATTTGAACATACTAAGTGAAAATTACCATTTAACAAACCCATGGGAATGTCAAAAGAACCACTAAAAGTGCCGTACTCATTGGTTGTTACTTCTAAATCTGAAACCTTTTGGTTATTAACGTCTTTTAAAGTTACGGTTAAGTTATGTTTTGTTTCAATTTTATTAGTCTCACCATCAGAACGAATACTAATCCCTTTGAAATAAATTGTTTGTCCCGGTCGATAAATTGCCCTGTCTGTAAAGAAAGTAGTTATTACAGATGAATACCTTTCATTGCTTTGATAACGTATATAGGAAGAACTTGCAGTAGTAAGGAAATCACCTGCAAGTTTAAAATCAAAATTCAAACTTTCAGAACCCTTGCTTTTTTGGGAATTTACAACAAAACTTCCATTTTTATCTGTAGTATAGCTTTTCCCGAACTTTTTAACATATCTTCTTTTGGCATAATTGTATTTGGAATACCATGCCTGGCATGAAACGTTAGGCACAGGCATTCCTGATGTACGGTTAAGAACCACAAAACGATAAGAGCCATCGTAAAGTTGTTGCTTGATATAACTAAGATTTGAAACGGTAAAAGCTTGGTAAGAGGCCATTGCTTTTTTGTAGGTAAACTTCTCATTGTCTGAAATGAATAATACGTAAAATCCAACCGGAAGTTCGTTTAAAAGGACTTCGACGGAATGTTGATTGAAATCATTATCTTCAGGTAAATTATGGCTTAACTCATAAATTTTTGTAGCGTTTTTCTTTATTTTATTATAAAAATCTTCATTATAGTATTTGTCACCCAGTTTTTCATAGTTAGCACGCTCTATTTTTGCAGCCCTGATAAATATTTTTTTTGTATTTCGATAAGTTACTTTTGCTGAAAACTTACTTCCCGGGATAACAATACTTTCTGTATTAAAACTTAAATTATGATTTTCTATACTTACTATTAATTTTTTACAATGCCCGGCTGCATTTGTTTTTGGAAATTTTTCAATAACACTATTGCAAATTTCATGTGCGTTTTTTTTATAGAATTTATATTTATCGGTTTCTTTTTCAAGGGGATTATATTTATTCGACAGGTTATTGTAATACTGGGCAATGACTAATGATATCTCTGCTGAAAATGATTTGGTTTTGTATTTGGATTCAAGCTGTTTTAAGGCTTTTAAATACAATTCATCTTTATTATTATGAACAGAATGTGCATAGGCAAATTTTAGGCGTTTTAGGTCAACATCAATTAATGCATCTGTATTTTTATTATCGCTTAAACGAAACTTTAGTAAATCCTGTAA
>JBDLJL010000388.1:0-2475 GCA_039714415.1 Bacteroidota bacterium | reverse complement strand
ACGCTTTTATTAGACCAAAGTTTTAAAGTTCAGGGCAAAATAACCTATTTTGATGTATCAGGGGATGGTAAAAAAATTGCTTTCGTGTCCAGAGGCAAACTTTTTGTTTCCGATATAAAAGGAAAATTTATAAAACAGATTGAAATTGAAAAAACTGAACGGGTTATTGAAGTAAAGTGGATGTCGGATAATGTAACTTTGCTATACAGCCGTACAGATAAAGGATGGGCAAATTGGTTTACAACTAAGGCTGATAAGAAATCAACGGAAAAGCAAATTACTTTTGATGAACACTCCAACAGGAATATATCACTGAACAGTGACCGTACTAAAGCAGTATATTTATCGGGCAGGAATTTTGTGAAAATCATTGATTTAAAATCAATGCAATCAGAAACTATTGTTGAAGAAGAATTATGGGGGTTTTATAATCCATTGCCTTACTTTTCACCAAATGATGAATATATTCTATTTACAGCTTACAGGAATTTTGAGCAAGATATTTTTATATATAATATTAAAACTAAAACTACAATCAATCTTACCAATACCGGAGTTACTGAAACAAATCCTTTTTGGTCACCTGATGGGAAGTATATTTATTTTACATCTGATCGATATAATGCAAGTTATCCAAAGGGGACACAAAATAACAAGCTGTACAGAATTCCTTTGAATAAGTTTGAAAAGGAGTTTAAATCAGAAAAATACAATGAACTTTTTTCTGAAAAAGAAGAAAAAAAGGACGGTACAAAAGATAAGAAAAAAGGTAAAAAGGAAAAAGAGGATAGTAAGATAAAAAAGGAGAAAATTATTATAACTATTGATTTGGATAATATAATTAATCGTTGGGAATCAATGAGTGTCAGAGGTGGTGAACAGTTCTCACCATATGTTATTAATAAAGATGATAAAAGCAATGTGCTTTTTATATCGAATCGTGATAAAGGCGAAAATGAATTATGGAAAACGGTAATTAAACCTTTTGAAAAGAATAAAACAGAAAAAATTACCGGCGTCAAAGCAAATTCTTTTTCTATTTCTGAAGCAAAGGACAAAATCTATTTACTTACTAAAGGAAACATTTATAAATTAGATCTTTCATCCAATAAATTGGATAAAATAAAGATTGAACATTCTTTTATTAAAAATCTTGATAACGAGTTTAGTCAACTATTTTACGAAACATGGACAACCCTGCAAGAAAACTTTTATGACAAAGAGTTTCATGGTATTGACTGGAATAAAATGAAAGAAAGGTATGAGGTATATTTACCTTATTTACGTAACCGTTCAAACCTTCGACTTGTGCTTAATGAAATGCTGGGTGAGCTAAATGCTTCTCATTTAGGGTTTTCTTCAAATGGCAATGAGGAAAAGGTTTTTCATAAAATGAAAACGATGTCCACGGGAATCATTTTTGATCAAAACGAACCTTATAGAGTTAACTATATCATAAGTAATTCAAAAGCTGATAATAAAGAAAACAAAATTCAAAAAGGTGATGTTTTAACCGCAGTTAATGGAATAAAGGTAAATTCAAAGCAAAATAGGGAATATTATTTTTTAAGCCCGGTTAAAAATGATGAATTAAAATTGACATTTAACAGAGACGGAAAAGTCTTTGATAAAAGAATTCATACGGAGAATAGTGGTCGTGTTAACACTTTATTATATGATGAATGGATACAAGACAATCAGGATTATGTTGATAATAAATCGAATAAAAGAATAGCCTATGTTTATATGAAAAATATGACAGGCCCAAGTTTAAACAAGTTTCTTATTGAAATGTCATCCGAAGGTTTAAACCGTGATGCATTAATTCTTGATTTAAGGTATAACCGGGGCGGTAATGTTCATCATGAGGTACTAAATTACCTAAGCCAAAAACCTTATTTTCACTGGAAGTACAGGGAAGGGAAGAAAACTACCCATCCAAATGTAACACCTTCAGCCAAACCAATAGTATTGTTAATAAACGAACATAGTTTGAGCGATGCCGAAGTAACAGCCAATGGTTTCAAAGAATTGAAACTGGGAAAGATAATTGGAACTGAAACTTATCGTTGGATCATTTTTACCTCGGGAAAATCATTGGTTGATGGTTCTTTTTGCAGGATACCTGCCTGGGGTTGTTATACCCTTGATGGCAAAGATTTAGAAAAAGAAGGGGTAAAACCTGATATCTACATTGATACAAATTTTAAAAACAGATTGGAAAATGATGATCCTCAGCTTGATAGGGCCATTGAGGAAATTCTGAAAGAACTAAAGTAATTGTTAATTCTTATGTTTGTAATTTGGATAATTCTGTCAATTTTCTTCAGATTACAAACATAAGGGTTAAAAATCATCCTTAATTATTTTATTAGAATTATGTGCTTTATGATGTGCCCTTAAATCAAAAAAAGTTTTCATCAAAATTAAAATAATTAAAAAGCCCATTGGGGCTTGAAGCATCATAACGACAAA
>JBDLJL010000387.1:0-2481 GCA_039714415.1 Bacteroidota bacterium | reverse complement strand
GACTAATGACTAATGACTAATAACTAATGACTAATGACTAATGACCAATAACTAATGACCAATGACCAATGACTAACGACCAATAACCAATAACTAATGACTAATGACCAATGACTAACGACCAATAACCAATGACCAATGACCAATAACCAATAACCAATAACTAATGACTAATTACCAGTTACTAATTTCTAATTTCTAAACTATGCTAAACATAGCTCTATTTGGCCCACCCGGCGCAGGAAAAGGAACACAATCTGAATTTCTTATACAAAAATTTAAACTGTTTTATATTTCTACAGGTGATATCCTTAGAAAAGAATTAGCTGATGAGAGCAAACTTGGGCTTGAGGCCAAAGGTATTATTGCTGAAGGCGGCCTGGTTTCTGATGAAATAATTGTACAGATAATTGAAAAAACCATCAAAAATAATCCGGATGTAAACGGGTTCCTGTTTGATGGTTTCCCACGTACTTTTGTTCAGGCATACATTCTTGAAGGTTTAATGATAAAAATGAATACTAAGCTTGATTTGCTAATTAGTATTGAGCTACCTGAAGAGGAATCTGTAAAACGTTTGCTTAACAGGGGTAAAACATCAGGCAGGCTCGATGATAACGAAGAAGTAATCAGGAACCGTTTAAAAGAATACAACAATAAAACCCTGCCTGTATTAAATTTCTTTAAGGAAAGAGGGAATTATGTCTCTGTTAATGGATTACAAAGCATAGAGGAAGTAACATCAGATATTGTGCAAATAGTTAATACTGAACAAAGTAAGAAATTATTAAATATGGTAATTTTTGGTTACCCGGGTTCTGGCAGGGGTTCGCTGGGAAAAGCTATTGCCGAAAAATACAATTTAGAGTTTGTAGCCACCGGTGCCATGCTTGATCAAGAAATTAAAAAAAATACAGTTCTCGGACAAGAAGTCAAGCAACTTTATGAAAGTGGTCAGTTAGTTCCTGATGAAATTGTGATCCGCCTGATTGAACAAAAAATAGAGAACACCAAAAATGCCAAAGGCTTTATTTTTAAAGGATATCCGCGTACATTAGTCCAATCATATATTTTAGATGGTATTTTAAAAAAACACGGCTCTTCAATAAATAAAATTATTGATGTTGATGTTGATACCCTGGAGTTAATAAAAAGACTGGATAAACGCAGCAAAACCGATGCTGCAATGCCCTACGATTCCAGTACCGAACGAATTGTACAACGTTTGCAGGAGCACAAACTTAAAACCATTCCGGTTATTGAAAAATATAAGGAAATTCATGATGTTTCTGTTATTGATGGTATGGACAAATTTGAAATAGTTTTAGAAAGACTCTCTACCGAAATTGAAAGCAGTTTTAAGAATCTGAAATAATATTTAGCCTATATTAATTAAGATATATATATTTGCAGTTTTAATTTCATAAAATAGATGCTAAATAAATTTAAAGCAAAAAATCATTTGATTTTTGGGTTTGTAATATTAATTGCAATATCTTCATCGTGTATTCCGGCTAAAAGGGTCAAATATTTACAAAGTGGCAAAACTGAAAAGGCAAAATCTTCGTATATAAACAAACAGATTGAATATAAAGTTCAACCGGGCGATAACTTATATATAAAACTTTCAAGCCTTGAACCTGAAATAAACTTAATTTTAACACCAAGCACCCAAACGTACACATCGCAAGGTGCCAGTGCGAAATATAAAGATATTTATTATATTAATACTGAAGGGTTTATTAAATTACCGCAAATTAATAAAGTGTATGTAAAAGGCTATACTTTAGATCAGGTAAAAGACACCTTAGAGCTTAAGATTGACAGCTACCTAAAGCAGATAAGCGTTGATGTTCGCCTGGCAGATAATTTTGTCACTATTTTGGGCGAAGTAAATAAACCTGGGAGATATTTAATTGATTTTAAAGAAAAAATAAGCGTATTTGAATTAGTGGGTATGGCCGGCGATTTAAAATATGAAGCAAACCGCAGCAGGATTAAACTATTAAGAAAAAATGGTGAAAATATTGATGTTTCATATATTAACATGCTTGATTCTGAAGTTTTAGAAAATGAATATTACTATCTTTCACCTAATGACATTGTATATATTGAACCGTTAAATGCTGTGTTTTGGGATAAAAAGACTATGCCTTTTTCAACTACTTTAGCATTAATTTTATCGGTAACCACATCAATCTTAGTAATTATCTCTTATATCAAATAATTTTCAAGGGGCAACGGGTTAAGATCGTAGTAGAACCATTAATTAGAGTCTTAATTTTATCCTCGACAAAACATATTCTTATATTAATTACACATTTTAAATAAACAGAAAGTTTGGAAGAGCAACAAATTATATTTGAAGAGGAAGAATCAATTGATTTTGTAGCAATTGCCTCGCGCATGCTCCAGTATTGGTACTTTATTTTAATTGGTGTAGTGATTGCAGCAACAGCGGCCTATTTCTATACCAAATTT
>JBDLJL010000386.1:0-2481 GCA_039714415.1 Bacteroidota bacterium | reverse complement strand
GATAAATGCGATAGTTGCCGGTGTATTCCTGCACATTGCCACCATTATATTATTTGAATCTTCACAAGAGCACAAGTTTAATGTCTTAAAGTTTAGTGCTTTGATTTTAGGAATTGTCTTAGCAGTTGTAGTTTAAATTGATTTACGATTTCTTCGATTATTTCGATTGACGATTTATTTAATCATCTCGATTACGTCGGTTTAAAATTTATTATGTTTTCAACAGCCCATAGCTCACAGCCAACAGCCAACAGCCAACAGCCAACAGCCAACAGCCAACAGCCAACAGCCAACAGCACAGATATTACATTAATTTCGTATATTGCATGTCTTTAATATAAAACTCATAAATGATGCCAACAAAAGCCACCAGATTATTTGATTTTCCATATTTACAGTTAGAACAATACAATCTCCCTAAAGCCTTTAACATGAAAGTAAATGGCAAGTGGGAAGCAACTTCAAGCGAAGAATTTATACAAAAAGCCAACACCATTTCAAGGGCACTTTTACGCTTAGGAGTAAAACCCAATGATAAAATTGCTGTTATTTCTTCGACAAATAGAACAGAATGGAATATTATGGATATAGGTGTTTTGCAAGTAGGGGCTCAAAATGTACCAATTTATCCTACCATAACAGCAGAGGAATATGCCTATATTTTTAATCATTCTGAGGCAACTTATTGCTTTGTTTCTGATGAAGAAGTATATGAAAAGACAAAAAAAGCGATGAAAACATCAAAAACGATTAAAGATGTTTATTCATTTGATAAGATAAAAGGTTGTAAAAATTGGACAGAACTGTTGACATTAGGAGCAGATGATTCTAGCCAAGATGAGGTTGAGAAGAGAAAAGATGCAGTAAAACCTGGAGATCTAGCAACCATAATCTATACTTCAGGAACCACAGGTGTTCCAAAAGGAGTAATGCTATCACACAACAATGTAGTGTCTAATGTTATTGATACTTCGCCACAACTTCCATTAAGAAAGGGAGAGGATGTTGCACTTAGTTTTTTACCGGTATGTCATATTTTTGAGCGTATGGTTCAATATTTATACATGTATGAAGGTGTGAGTGTTTATTTCGGCGAAGGCTTAGATAAAATAGGGGATAATGTAAGAGAGGTGAAACCTAATATTATGAGTGCAGTACCTCGCATATTAGAAAAAGTATATGATAGCATTATTGGAAAAGGAACAGCCTTAAGAGGTATCAAAAGAGCTTTATTCTTCTGGGCAGTTAATCTAGGTTTAAAATTTGAACCTTACGGAGCCAATGGTTGGTGGTATGAAAAGAGATTAGGTTTAGCACGTAAACTGATCTTTAGTAAATGGAAAGAAGCTTTAGGTGGAAATTTACATACAATTGCTTCTGGAAGTGCAGCCTTACAAGCTCGTTTAGCTCGTATTTTTTCGGCAGCCGATATGCCAATTGTAGAAGGCTACGGACTGACAGAGACATCGCCTGTAATTTCACTTAATACGGTTGAAGGAGGTAAGTTTAGAATAGGAACAGTTGGTCAGATGATCGATAATGTGGAGGTTAAAATAGCCAAAGATGGTGAGATACTATGTAAAGGACCTAATATTATGTTAGGTTATTACAAAGACCCTGAGCAGACAGCAGAAGTAATGACCGGTAAATGGTTTCATACGGGTGACAAAGGAGAAATTGACGCAGATGGCTTCTTAAAAATTACAGGTCGTAAAAAGGAGATATTTAAAACCTCAGGAGGTAAATATGTCTCACCGGCCTTATTAGAAAACGAAATGAAAAAAAGTCGCTTTGTTGAGCAGATCATGGTAGTTGGAGAAGGAGAGAAGATGCCGGCAGCGATTATACAACCTGATTTTAACTACATAATGGAATGGGCAAAACGCCATAAGATTATTTTAAAATTTGATAACAATGATTTTATCCACGATCAAAAGGTTATCGATCGAGTACAAAAGGAGGTAGATAAATATAACGAAAGCTTTGCCAAATGGGAAACCATTAAAAAGTTTGCCCTAACACCTGATGTTTGGGGAGTAGATAACGGTTTATTAACTCCAACTATGAAACCCAAACGAAATAAAATAAAGGCCAAGTATATCGATCTTTATAATGAAATCTACGAGAAGGAGTAGAAATAAACACAATCAAAACTACGCATAACATAGACGATTTGGAATGTTATCCACAAGAGGGTTGCGCGCATATAAACAAGTTGTGTGCAAGCTTGAGTCGTCCTTATGAAACTATAACATGAAGATTGATAAAGAAGATATTATTTACTGGAGGATAAGTGATGATTTAATATCGTTATTGGTTGATTATTGGATACTTTTAAAAAGAATTTCAAGTTTTAGAAATGTAAAATAAGGAATATGATACATAAAATTTCAGAAGGTGATAATTACAATGCAATCAATATAGGCTCACTAGATCAATTGTCTGATTATGATTTTGTTCATCCAAAATTGGGACATACAG
>JBDLJL010000385.1:0-2482 GCA_039714415.1 Bacteroidota bacterium | reverse complement strand
TTAATGTGTTTACAGATAAAAGCAAAAAAATGCCGTTTAATGAAATTAGTTTATTTTCTGCCGTAAAAACATATTGCGAACCCGGCGAAAATGCTGAATTTTTAATTGGTTCAAGTGAAAAGGATCTAAGTGTTTTATATGAGATTGAACACAAAGGCAGGATCGTCTCATCAGAATATATTAAAATTAACAAAGAGCAAAAGTTGATTAAAATTCCTGTTGAAGAAAAGTACAGGGGTAATTTTTCGGTGCATTTTGTTTTTGTGAAAAACAATCGTTATTACAATCATAATGCAGTGGTTCATGTACCTTTCACCAATAAAAATCTTGACATTAAATTTGAAACATTCCGTGATAAACTTTATCCGGGTGAAAAAGAACAATGGCGAATAAAAATAAAAGGTTACAAAGGAGATAAAGTGGCCGCTGAATTGTTAGCAACTTTGTATGATGCATCGCTTGACCAGTTTAAGAAAAATTCCTGGGATTTTAATATCTATAATTCGTATTACACCAACAGGGCATGGAGAACCGGAACATTTAATTTGTTGAGCTCTTCTCTTTTGAAGCGCGACCTTGATAAATCGGTTTATGCCCCACGTTTATACTATGATCATTTTAACTGGTTTGGTTTTCAATATTATGCTGGTTACTATGGTGGGTTAGATGAAGTGGTTGTAAGTGGGTTAGGTGTAAAAAGAAGTCGTAAAAAATTGGCGTTTGCACCAAAAATGAAAAGCAAGGATGCACCTCCTCCTCAGGTAGAAGTTGTAGATGATGAAATGGATATGGATATGGAAGAGGGGTATCTTCATGGAAAGCAAGATAAAATCATTTCTGATGAAAGTAAAATTGAAGAAACTTCTGAAGATTTCTCAGATGTAAAAGTCCGGACTAATTTTAATGAAACAGCATTTTTCTACCCTCATTTAAAAACGAATGAAGAAGGTGAGGTGATTGTGGAATTTACGGTCCCTGAATCATTAACAAAATGGAAAATGATGGGATTTGCCACCACAAAAGATTTAAAATTTGGTTCCATTACCAATGAGCTTATCACTCAAAAAGATTTAATGTTGTTGCCAAATGAGCCACGCTTTTTCCGCGAAAACGATAAAATTACTTTCCCGGTTAAAATAAGTAACGTTTCCGATAAGGATTTATCCGGCAAAGTAAAGTTAGAATTGTTTGATGCAATTACGATGAATCCGGTGAGTAATATTTTTGCAAAACGGGAAAAAGAAACCCTTGATTTTGAAGTAAAGGCCGGAAAAAACAGCCTTGTAAGCTGGAAATTGGAAATCCCTGAAGGCGTTGGTGCTATTATGTATAAAGTAGTAGCAAAAGCCGGCGATTTTTCTGATGGAGAACAGAAAGCTTTGCCTGTACTAACAAACAGGATGTTGGTGACAGAATCAATGCCATTACCCGTTCGTGGTAAAGAAACAAAAACCTATAAGTTTGAGAAATTAATTAATTCCGGTAAATCAAAGACACTACGCCATCATAAATTAACGCTTGAATTCACTTCAAACCCGGCATGGTATGCTATCCAGGCATTACCATATTTAATGGAATATCCTTATGAGTGTACGGAACAGACTTTCAGCCGCTTCTATGCAAACAGTATTGCTTCGCATATTGCTAATTCCAGTCCGAAAATTAAGAGCGTTTTTGATTCATGGAAAAACACCCCCGGTTCAAAGGCATTATTATCAAATCTTGAAAAAAATCAGGAATTAAAAGCTGTTTTATTGGAAGAAACGCCTTGGGTTCTTGACGGTAAAAATGAAAATGAACGAAAGAAACGGGTAGGCTTATTATTTGACTTGAACCGAATGGGTAATGAGCTTGGCAGGGCATTAAGGAAAGTGCAAAAAGCACAAAAATCAAACGGTGGATGGCCTTGGTTTAAAGGAATGCCGGAAAGCAGGTATATTACCCAGCATATTGTTACCGGATTGGGCCATCTGGATAAACTGGGTGTAAAAACAATACGCGAAGATGACAAAACATGGCAGATGCTGAAAAAAGCGGTCGGATATCTTGACATCCGAATTAAGGAAGATTATAAATATCTAAAAAAGCATTATTCAAAAAAAGAACTGGAAGAAAACCATTTAAGCTATACGGCAATCCAATACCTTTACGGAAGAAGCTATTTTACAGATTTGCCAATCCCTGCTAAAAGCAAGGAAGCCTTTGATTATTACAAAGGACAATCCGAAAAATACTGGCTATCGCAAAGTAAATATATGCAGGGGATGATTGCGTTAGGCTTATACCGATATGACAGCAAAGCAGTTCCTGCTGATATTGTAAAATCCTTGAAAGAGCATTCAACCAGTCACGAAGAAATGGGCATGTACTGGAAAGATAATATTGGCGGTTATTACTGGCACCAGGCACCTATTGAAACCCAAGCCTTAATGATTGAAGTTTTTGACGAAGTTGCCCAGGATCAGGTTTCTGTAAATGATTT
>JBDLJL010000384.1:0-2499 GCA_039714415.1 Bacteroidota bacterium | reverse complement strand
CATGCTGAAAGCGATTCATCTTTTACCGGCTATGCTCATTTCCGGATTGTTTATTCTTCTTCTTTTAACACTTCTGTTCCCTGTAATATTTGCTCCATTCTGGCTGTTGGTAGCTTTAGGATTTATTCTGATTTGCCTGATTGCTTTTTTTCAATCATATAAAATGTATAAAAGCTTAAAAATCGGATTCCTCTCCATTATGGCGCTTAACATACAGGTATTTGGTTACGGTTACGGATTATTAAAAGGCATATGGAAATTTCATATTTTAAATACCGAAATTGAAAACAAATAACAGCAAAATTCAATATCCCACTTAATACGTTATAATGATGCTAATCCAATGATTTTATATCTTTATGCATCTTAATTAAATAATTCAAATTAATATGAAACCCATTTTAAAAAGCATTTTACCACATATTATCAATATCTTCTTAATTGTAGTTGTTGCTTCGGCATATTTCTATCCTGCCTGGGAAGGACAATCTCTGCAACAAGATGACATTGTTAAGGGGAAAGGGCTTGTAAGTGAGAAAATCAGGTATAAAAATTATGAAAATAAGGCAACACTGTGGAATAATACCATATTTAGCGGAATGCCTGAATTTCTGGGAGCTGGATATAAGGGAGCCACCAAACTTTGGAGAATCTGGAATATCCCAACATCTTTAGGTATTCCTCATGAAGTTTCATTCCTGATATGGTATATGCTGGGCTTTTATATCCTTTTGGTAGCTTTAAATGTAAATCCATGGCTGGCTTTAGCCGGAGCTATAGGTTTCGGACTGACATCGTATAACATCATTATTATTAATGCCGGCCATTTCATGAAAGTCAGAACCATAGCTCTTATTGCCCCGGTGTTGGGAGGAGTACTGCTTATATTTAAACGAAAATATATAATTGGTTTTGCATTAACGGCACTGTTCCTGGCTATGCAGGTAAATATGGGGCACGTACAAATGAGTTACTATTTTCTTCTTGGCCTTATTTGTATCGGGTTAACCCAACTCTATTATCATATAAAACAAAAAGAACTGCTGAGCTTTTCAAAGGCAATTGTTTTTCTGGTACTTGCTGCAATACTGGGAGTTGGCCCCAACTATGCCAAACTATATAATTACTACAAATACAATAAACAAACTATAAGAGGGAAAAGTGAGCTGACAATTGGAAAAGCAGAAGGAGTAAAAACCAATGCCCTGGACCGGGACTATATAAATATGTGGAGTAGCGGGCGGGCAGAAAGTATGATGCTTTTTGCCCCAAATACCAAAGGCGGGGCAAGTTCTTACATCAAACAAAATCGCGATTTATTGAAAAAAGTAGAACCAAGATTACGCGAAACTATTGGTAATATGAACCAGTACTGGGGAGACCAGAGTCCGCCCAGTGGTGGCCCAAATACAGCAGGGGCAGCCATTGTTGCTCTCTTTATTATAGGATTGTTTGTTATAAAAGGACCGGTTAAAAACGGAATCCTTATTTCGGTTATTCTCTTTATTTTTCTTTCATGGGGTGAACATTTTTCTGCATTTACAAACCTGTTTATCGATTATGTTCCCTTGTACAATAAATTCAGGACTCCCGTTTCTATTTTAGGAGTAGGCGTTATTTTTATTACCTTTTTTGCATTTTACGCCGTTTCAGAAATCATTAAAAATCCTGATCTTTTATCAAAAAGCTCAAAACTGAAATGGGGAAAGAAGCCTGTTCCTTTATACCTGGCTGCAGGTTTGGGTTTTATTCTGTTTTTACTTTTAAACCTTGCAATACCAGGGCTATTCAATAATTTCATGAACGAATCGGAACTGGCAATGTTTAACAATGCTAAAGCTCAGGGAAATGCAGGCCAGATAAATTTAATAATGAATGCACTCAAAGAGCTGAGAATATCTGTTTTCCGGACTGAACTTTTACGTACTATACTTTTCTCTGCTGCCATACTTATATCCCTGATGCTGTTTAAAAAGAATAAATTCAGACAAAATGCATTTATTGCAATAATTGGAGTATTGGTTTTAATCGATGTCTGGACAATTGCTCAACGATATGTAAGCGACGACGATTTTACCAAAAGAAACCTGATAACAGAAGAGTACAGACTGTCTGATTTTGATAAACAAATTTACTCAAGGGAAATTCAGGAGAAGCCGGAAATCAACGATAAAATTAACGATGCTTTTCAGAAATTTCAGCCAAAAACGGATGCAGAAAAAGAGGATATTCAAAGCTATATTATTAATAAAAACAGTTTTTACAGGGTATATAATTTAACACAGAGTCCTTTTCAGGAAAACTATACGGCCAATGCACACAGGTCAATTGGAGGATATCATGCCGCCAAACTCAGAAGATACCAGGATATGATTGAACATCACATTGGCAAAGGGAACCGAAAGGTACTTAACATGTTAAACACAAAATATATTATTACCCAAAACGGCCTCCAGATAAATCCTGAAATACCAGGACCTGCATGGTTTGCAGATACTG
>JBDLJL010000383.1:0-2509 GCA_039714415.1 Bacteroidota bacterium | reverse complement strand
ATTCGTTTTGAATAGAATATATCACCTTTACTAAAAAGTTCTGTTCCTTCAGTAAAAAAAGGTCTTCTTTCTTCGTATTGTGTTTCAAAGGCTGATAAGTTAAGTACCTGGTCATCAGATTGAACCTGTGAAAAGTCAGGGATTAACATCATGTCCAAAGTGAAACTTTCATTAATTCCGTATTTTAAGTCCATACCACCCCTGATTCCTTTCGACCATGAATTATCCTCTGAATCATGTTGTGCAAAAGTTGAAAAATAAGGTGTGAAAGATAGGCGTAATGGCGGTTTAATTCCCCTTATACCAGTAATTTCGCCAGCCTGGTTAGTAAAACCATTAATTTCGTTATTTATCCAGTTCCAACTGGTCCATTCCGATCTCCTTTTGAGCGTCCTGAAAAAGTTAATACCCCAGGTTTGTTCTTCTTCTTTTGAGAAACGCAAAGCTGAATAAGGAATTTTTATTTCAGCAACCCAACCCTTATCGGTAATCTTAACAGCACTTTCCCATACTGCATCCCAGTTTGGATCATCATTCCCTGATGAACCTTTGATGTCAGATTGAACACCTGCTGCTGTCACGGCAAACATATTTGAATTAATACCATCGTTAAAAGTACTGATTGATACAATAATCATATCTGCATCAACAAAAATACCTGCATCCCGTTTTGTTAAAGTTGTGAATATACTGTCCGGGCTACTATCAAACATGATAGCAGCAACATAAATTGCATCATCATCATAAATGATTTTAACTTCTGTTTTTTCAGTTGCAGGCTTCCCATTGTATGGATAAAACTGAATAAAGTCTTTAGTGATAGGTGCATCTTTCCAGGATTGTTCATTGAGGGTTCCATCAATTTTTGGTGCAATTTTCGTTTTTGTTATTTCAAGTTGCTTTTTGTTTTCTTGTGAAAAAAGGGAAATTGAAAATATTAATTGGGTAATTAAAAATGTAATAAGTATTCTATTCTTGTAATCCATCCGTTTTATATCAATAATTTTATGCGACAAAAATATAAATATTCTTTGTTCTTTGACAATTAAAAAGGTATAACCCAATAAATAAAAGTTGTATATTTGTGTTATGAACACAGCAAATAAAAGAAATAAAACATATTCTTATAACGAATATCTGGAATTAGAAAAAGAAACAAATGAAAAACACGACTTCTTTTTTGGGGAAGTGTTTAATTTGGCAGGTGGGACGATTAAACACAATTTGATTGTTAACAATATAAGTTATACCCTTAAAGGTAGGTTAAAAAATAAAAGATGTTTAATTTTAACAGAAAATGTAAAGTTTGAAATAAAAAAAGACGATTTTTATGTGTATCCAGATATAATGCTTACTTGTGATGAAGAAGATTTAAAAAATAATAAAGATACACTAATAAAACACCCAATAATTATAATTGAAATATTATCTGAAAGCACAGAACTATACGATAGAAATACAAAAAAGAAATTCTATCTTGAACATCCATCGCTTAAATATTATTTGTTAGTATCACAAGAAACACAAAGAGTAGAAATGTACGAAAAAAATAATTCGCACATTGAATATAGTTATTACGAAAAATCCGAAGAAATCATTAATTTCAGACAATTAGACTTTAATATGTCTGTTTCAGATATTTACGGGACTGAGAGCTTGTAAAAAAACTGGCTGTAGTTTAGGTATTCTGGGGTGTCATGTACAAAATGTAGCTTTTAAGCGGTGCGAACCGCTAAAAAGCAGGTTGTTGCAAGCTACCTTTAAGCGGTTTTCCACCGCTTAAAGGTTAACCAAGCATCCCAGAATATTTAAACCAGAGCCAAAAAACTTACTAAACTGTTGATGAATAACAATATCGCTATTTAACAACTTCAGACAGCCTGACTTAGCGTAAACTACATTGTCGTATATTAACCACTTTCTTATTTAACCATTTAATGTCTACCAATATTCTTAAAATACTGATAATCCAGATAATATAGTATACGTAAAGAAATGGAATTTGTTTGAGGAGAATCAAAAGTTTTTTGCAGATTATTCAAATAATTGTTAGTAATTTCATCATTATAAGTGAAAATAGAGTTTTTCCATACTAAAGATAATTCACTTCCCGGTGCAAATATCCACCTAAAGCCTAAATCAATGGTAAAATAGTTGAAATTTATATCATCTGCTGCATCAAATTCGTCTTCATCAGACAATGTACCATCCAAATTTAAAGTGTAATATTTATTGTATTTTACGGTAGACCAGTAATGCCTTAATCTTAAATTAACCGACATATTTTCGTTAAAAATATATCTTGTTTCTATTGTGTTTTCAAGGTCAATTCTATTTCTTTTTCCAAAATAGATTGTGTCTTCTATTTCTGTATTATCTACATAACCAATATCATTAATGCTGTTTTCAATAAAAGTTTCAAAAGATAACAATAAACGGTCATTAGGCCTATAAGTTGGTTCCAGGCTAATTTCATATGTTTTTTGATTGTAACTATTTGGAAAGCCAA
>JBDLJL010000382.1:0-2546 GCA_039714415.1 Bacteroidota bacterium | reverse complement strand
ATGATTACCTTACGGTAGCATTATGGATCATTGCTTACAAAATCTTGATTAGCGTAGCGGTTAAGCCTCCATGTTGTTTGAGTGCCTATGAGAAAGTAAGTCAATAAAAAACACTCATCCATTAACAAAAAATATATTTTTTTGCTTACAGTCTCCTCCTGCTGGTCATCAGTAAACATGTTTTCACCTCATTTTTACAAATTAACGGATTTTACTTTATACAATGGCATTAATAAGTTTTGACAGTATCTCTTACGCGCCTATTTGAGGTCTCTATCTCCGAGTAAAAAAATGTCGAAGAATGGCCTATTATAAATTATAGAAATAGAGGAGAGGCTATTCGAAGCACAGAACTATCATCTTTATTAATGATGTGTTACCCTCAAACTTGAGCTCTTTCTCCTCATCTATAAAACCGTTGTACTTTATTTAAATGACAGTTCAAAACGGTTTATATAGACCTGTTTATGCGCAACTTGCTTCTACATGATTTCTCCAGTTCGGTTTATATTTCTTTGCGCTTTTAAAAACACCGAAACTAATAATCGCTAATTGTCTGCAAGCTTTATTTCTTGCATTATATGCCGGATAATTTTTATCAGTGATTAAATATTCATAATAATTATTAACAGGATTATTTCCTCTAATCGCTGCCAACACTCCTGATTTATAGACACTCTTCATCATTCTGCAGTATCGGGAATTTTTCTTACCATAGCTTCTGCCGCCGCTTATTTTTTCATGCTTGATAAGACCTGCATAACTCAAATAATGTCCTTTGTTTGCAAATCGATAGGGTGTCACAACACGGGATACAATCTTTACCGCATTAATAAGCCCAATACCTGGAATACTTTTTTGATGCCTTATGGCAGGATGTTTTTTTGCAAGTCTTGCAAATTCTTTTTTATATTCCTTTTTTTCTTGTTCATAATTTTTTATTTGTCTATCTAAACTTTTAAATACATATTGTTCATCCCTGGAAGGCAGCTTGAAGTCATTTTTTTCATAACCGGTTTTTCCACAAACCCTGAGCATGGAATATCTTTGATTTTTTAATCGCACACCTGCTTTAACCAGATCTTCATAACTGCTTACCAGTTTACGAAGATATATAAACTGTTCTGTTGAATGATAGACTTCTTTCATAAGCCCCGCTTTTAAAAGCTGTACCAGCTTTGAAGCATCAATCTTATCAGTTTTAGGGCCTTCGCTAAGCAGACTGTTTCTATATGGATCACAAATAAATATTTTATCCACATAATTCTTAAGTTCAGTATACAGCCATTGTGATGTTGTGGTTTCTTCTACAGCCAGTATTTTGGTTCCTTTTAAATTTTTTAAATATATTTGAAGTTCGGTAATATCAGATGGCACATCTATCACAGTTATTTTATTAGATTTTTTTGTCATACGAGCAATAGCCATATTTATTGCTGCCCAATCAATTGCAATATAGTGGTCATAAATGATATCTTCCATTTGGTCTCCTTGTTTTGTGTTATTGTTTTTGTCTACTAAATCGATTAACACAATTGAGGTTTTACCTCAAAGGAGACCATCTTTCTCATTTTATCGAGGCACGAGCGAGAGTGCCAGGATAAAATCAAGTCTTTTTTATGATTTATTTTTAGACAACACTCCACCCTTTCGATTTTATCGATTTTTAAAAATGTATGAGACCAATTTAATATCGCTAATTAAAAATTTTGCCAGTTTTGCAATACTGGTGGAACCCCTTGTCCATATGTCCAATTTCTGGCAAACTGGTTTGACAAGATCTCTTATAATAATTTTAAGGATCAGAGTGCCTTTGAGCCATAATTTAATATTGGAGCGGACAAGGTAAGACATTCTCGCTTGAGCCATCAAGTGTGGCAGTCACGGCGTAGCCATCCTGTCCGCAAAATCTTAAAAATTTAAAACAAGATACTATTAATTTAAGTCTATATTTTAAATTTTATTCCATAAATCTCCTGTATCATATTGCTCCATTGACCAAGAGGGTTATTTTTATCAAATGCTACCTTCAATGCTTTTGTCTGACTCCATTTCTTATGAAGCATACCCCATGTTTCTAAATAGTATTCAGCTCTTTGGCTTTTATCGATATTTTTATTTCTTAACATTTCTGGTAAATAAGTTTGAGATGTTTGCATCAAACACATTGCCATACGCAGATATCTTCTGGCAATTCCAAAATCGGCATGTTGACCTTGAACATCTCTTTTTTTATGATCCATCATTAAATCTTCCGGCCCATGCTTTCCCATGTGACTGGCAGATTGAACTACATAATCCTTCAGGATGCGGTTACAACGTTTCCCAACTTTTTTGACATGAACTTTTCCTTGAGTTCCACCTGTTTGTTTAATCCTTGGAACAATACCAGCGTATGAAGTTAAATTGCATAATGGTTTTTGTTTATAAGGATCTCCAATCTCTGCACTTACTCCTGCAGCAAGGACAATACCAATTCCTTTGATGCTGGTTAAAAAAGCCCCTTGGGTTTGAGCTAAATTTTGTGCAATGTTGTTTTCCAAATA
>JBDLJL010000381.1:0-2548 GCA_039714415.1 Bacteroidota bacterium | reverse complement strand
AAGGAGGCAATGGCATTAATGTTTTTATTCTTAATATCATCAATGGAATGGCTAAATTTTTCACCAATTGCAAAATCAGAGCCTGCAACTAAATCATTGATCATGCCCTGTAAACCCATTTCACGGCCATCGTCCGGCGAGTATATTCTGGTTATACCATAATTGTGCAATTCTTTAATTTCTTCAGGCAGTATTACACCACCACCGCCACCATATATTTTAATATGCCCTGCATTTTTTTCCTTTAAAAGGTCATACATATATTTGAAAAATTCAATGTGCCCACCCTGGTATGAAGTAATGGCAATTGACTGAACATCTTCCTGAATGGCGCAATCAACAATTTCCTGAACAGAACGGTTGTGCCCAAGGTGAATTACTTCTACGCCGGTAGCTTGAATTATCCTGCGCATTACATTAATAGCTGCATCATGCCCGTCAAAAAGTGAGGCTGCAGTTACAATTCTTATATTGTTTTTGGGTTTGTATATATTAATCTTTTGCATTGACGTTAGGTATTGATTTTTTGCAAACCTACATATTTTTTTTAGCTTAGTAAACATAATGACATGTAAATAAGCTCATATAAAACATATGTGTTAATTAGAAGGGATGATTTAAAGAATTTTATATATTTTAGCAGAAATAAAAATAACGGTATTAAACCATGGATGCTTTAATAATTGAACAGAAAAACAATACCCTGGGTGTTATTCTTGATAAAGAAAATAAAAAGTTTGTTTTTGAAGGGCGTTCCTTACCTGAGAATACCGTGAAGTTTTTTGATCCCGTAATGAAATGGATAGAAGAGTATAAAAATAAGCCCGTGGATCACACTCATATTGATATGAATTTTATCTATTTTAATACGTCATCCGCCAAAATTATACTAGAAGTATTACAAGAATTTAATTCTATCCATAAAGATGGGAATGATGTCAAAGTTACCTGGCATTATATGGAAGATGATTATGATATTAAAGAAGCAGGTGAAGAATATGAAAGTATGGTAAGTGTACCTTTTGAGTATGTAGAACATCCTGAAGAGGATTATATGTAAGGCTTTTGTTTTATGGAACCTTTAATTATTAATAATAAAAATACAAAATTTTTAAAAATCCTTTTTGACAAGGATGAAAATACATTTATCATTAATGGTAATTCCCTGCCGGAAAATGCTACCTTGTTTTTTACACCTGTACATGAATGGCTTTCAGAATATAAGTTGCAAGCAAATTCTGAAAGTATCCTACATTTATATCTTAATTATTATAATACATCTTCATCAAAACATTTATTAAAAATTTTTTTCCATTTTAAAGATATAATGACAAGAGGAAATAAGGTTCTTGTTAAATGGTATGGTTCTGAAGAAGCTGACTATGTAGAGGAGGCAGAAATATATCAAAGCCTGGTAGATATTCCATTTGAATTTATTGAAGAAGTTCCGGACTTTTCAAAATTCTTCAAATAAGTTTTTTATCTTCTAGAATTATAAAAGCTTCTTTTTTAGTTAAATGACTTAGCTCTTTAGCTGCCGGATAATGTTTTTCGCAAAACCAAAAAGCATTTGACGGGTGTCCCTCGAATCCCGGTTGACTTAATCGTTCATTTGTAATTATATCATCTGTATCTTCTATAAAGTAAATTAATCCCCCTTCATCAGGTTTCAAATCTTTATTACATATACAACATATGGGAGGCATCATTGGTATTCAATTATAGATTTTAAATATATATATTTGCATTTATTTTTTGATACCTTATGTGGCAGTTTGGTTTATACAATTATTACAAATTTAGAAATTAATATTTTAAGTGGTGAATAAAAAAAGCAATAATAAAATGATTCCGTTTAAAGGATTTGAGGAATTAAACTACTTTCTTAAACGACGTTATGGTAATTCTTTATCATTTTTGAAAAAAGTATTACCTGAGTCATCAACTATTTTAGATTTGGGGACTCCTAATAAACTGTCTGAATTGATAGGCCAAAACGGATACTCTGTTATTAATACAGGCGGAGAAGATTTGGATGATAATTATGCAAATATAAATTCATACGATGCTGAGCTTGTAACTGCCTTTGAAATATTTGAGCATTTAGTTGCTCCATACAACGTTCTCAAAGAAATGAAACATAAGAAATTGGTTGCAACTATTCCTTTAAAGCAATGGTTTGCAGGGGCTTATTGGCATCCGACAGATAAGTGGGATAGACATTATCATGAGTTTGAATCAAAACAATTTGATATGCTTCTTGAAAAATCCGGATGGAAAATTATTTATGCTGAAAAATGGACAGCTCCGGTCAGGGTGCTAGGTATAAGGCCTATCTTAAGATTATTTACACCAAGATATTATGCTGTTTATTGCGAAAGAATTTGACCTGTAACAGTTTTGAAGAAAGTAGATTTATAATTAGGATAGTTCTTCTAAACTGCGGTGCTTAGTGCTTGTTCAGTAATAAAGTTTACAATTATAAGGCAGTTATTTTGTTCTTTTTCAAATTAAAAAAAACTGCAAACTTAGCGAAGCGATCTCATGA
>JBDLJL010000380.1:0-2549 GCA_039714415.1 Bacteroidota bacterium | reverse complement strand
AATATTTGTATTGATCTTTATTCCAATTTCAGGTTTTATAATATCTGCTATAGGAAAGAAATTAAAACAACAATCTGATGTTGCTCAAAGAGAACAAGGATATTTTTTGTCATTATTGGAAGAGACATTAAGCGGGCTAAAAGTTATAAAAGGTTTTAATGCAGAAGGGTTTTTTACTAAACAATTTAATAAATCTACAAAGCGTTTTTATAATATATCCAATAAATTACTCAACAGACAAAATCTAGCTTCACCTACAAGTGAGTTTTTAGGAATTGTTGTCATTGCCATATTATTGTGGTTCGGAGGGAAAATGGTATTGGTAGAAAACAGCTTAGAAGCAAGTGCATTTATTTCGTTTATGGGACTGGCATACAATATTTTAACACCTGCAAAAGCAATCTCTAAAGCAACCTATGCAGTTCGAAAAGGTAATGCAGCAGCAGAGCGCGTACTCGAAATATTAGAAAGCAGTGATACGCTGAAAGATAAGCCTAATGCAATTGAAAAAGCTTCTTTCAACAAAGAGATCAGTTTTGAAAAGTTGTCATTTAAGTACGAAGATGATTGGATTATAAAAGATTTCAATTTAAAAGTAAATAAAGGACAAACAGTTGCCTTAGTCGGTCAATCAGGTAGTGGAAAATCTACTATGGCTGCATTGTTGACTCGGTTTTATGATGTCAATAACGGAAGTGTAAATATTGACGGATTAGATATCAGAGATCTAACCAAAAAATCATTACGAGGTTTGATGGGATTGGTAACTCAAGATGCTATTCTATTTAATGATACGGTTAAAAATAATATCATTTTTGGTCTTGAATCATCTACAGATGAAGATGTTATAAAAGCCGCAAAAACAGCCAATGCACATGAGTTTATAATGAACTTACCAAACGGTTATGACACCAATATAGGCGATGCTGGGGGCAAACTTTCAGGTGGACAAAAACAACGTTTATCCATAGCCCGTGCCGTACTCAAAAATCCACCAATTATGATTCTTGATGAGGCAACTTCTGCTTTAGATACTGAGTCAGAAAGGTTGGTGCAAGATGCCCTTGAACAGATGATGCAAAACCGTACATCATTGGTTATAGCTCATCGTCTTTCAACTGTTCAAAAAGCAGACTTGATTGTAGTGATGAAAGAAGGGAAAATCATTGAGCAAGGAACACATAAAGACTTAATTGCTTCAAATGGTACTTACAAGATGCTGGTTGATATGCAGGAGTTGTAAATATTTTTGTGCTTTTACTTAAAAACCAGGTGATTATGAAACAAATAGTATTCGTTTTAGCATGCTTAGTTCTTTTCTCAAATATTTCTTTTTCACAAACCAATAATGACTTAAAAAAAAGAGAAATTAAAACAATTGAAAGATTAGGCTTAGATATCTCAAAATTTGATTTGGAAAATAGTAACGAAGTAAAAGATCTAAATTCAATTTTAAGATTAGATAAAAAAAGAAAAACAAATAATACATTTGGTATTATACTAGTTTCAGCTGCAGCTTTAAGTATTATCGGTGGAATTGGTGCTAAGAATAGTGTTGACACAGGAGATGTTCTTACTGATCAACTTTATGGTGGTGCCGGAGTTGTTGCAGCGTCTTTAATAGGGGGGATTTTTGGAGGTGTTTCAATACCTTTCTGGAATTCTTCAAAAAAAAGAAAAAATGAAAGGGATAGGCTGATTAGGATTTATCAGGAAAAATAATAATCCAGTATCCATTTTACTTGCCTGTAATAACCTTTCCCAAATAGGTTTAAATGCACTAATAAATAGTACAGCTGATAAATGTCGATTCTCTCATTTTCACCTAATAAGTTTGACGAAATCTCATGATAAGCTTTATAAAAATCAGCGGAAAACCCGCCAAAAAGACGACTCATTGCTAAATCAACTTCACTGTGCCCGTAATATACAGCAGGGTCAATTAAGTAAGGTGTTCCATCTGTTGCAATTAAATAGTTTCCACCCCAAAGGTCACCATGTAAAAGAGACGGTTTTATTATTGGAAACAATTTTTCGCAGGTATTAAGTAGTTTTTCAGAATTGGGAATTTCTTTTTCAGAAAGTAAAGATTTTTCCTTTGCCAGATTTATTTGGGGTAGAAGCCTCTCGTTTACATAAAATGATGCCCAACTATTGTGTTTGCTATTTGACTGAGGGAGGCTTCCTATGAAGTTGTTTGTGTCAAATCCAAATTCTGTTGTGTTATTTTTGTGGAATTCAGCAAGCTGAAATCCTAATTTTTTATGGTCTTTTGAGTTAGGATTTTTGGTTTCAATATATTCCATTACCAACAATGAAGTATCTTGATATTCTTCTAAAAAGTAAACTTGAGGAGTTTTGATGCTTTTTGTATTTGCAATATGTTCCAAACCAATTTTTTCGGCAGATAGCATTTGTTTGCCGAGTATTCCTTGATGTGTTTTTAAGAAAAGCTTTTGAGTAGAAGTTTCCAATAAATAAACCTTCGAAATATCACCACCTGATAATGGCGTATGTGATTTAATTGGAGACTGTAATAGGTTTGAACT
>JBDLJL010000379.1:0-2580 GCA_039714415.1 Bacteroidota bacterium | reverse complement strand
TAAATAGATACCGTTTTGTAGTGATTCTATATTAATTGTTTGGAAGTTGGTATTATCTTCTAAAACCAATTTACCAAGAACATTATATAGTTGTATAATTTCAATTTTTATATCGCTATCATAATCTATAGATAATGTGTTTTTTACAGGGTTAGGGTAAATAGTTATGTTATATTGTAAATGATACTCATCTGACCCCACTACTACAAAACCGTTTAAACACTCCTCATTCGTTCCTATACAATATCTAACAAAATCAGTACAAGGACAGCCAAAAGGCACACCTATTTGTCTGAACAGGCCGTAGTTAGCAAGACCTCCGTATGGAAAATAGTTGCCAATGCCTTCTAATTGATAAGCCCATTCTAATCCACCCACCGTTATGTTATATAGTAATCTGTCTTCATCGAATAAATGTTCAATCATTATGCTTTCTAAATTCGCACCATCCCCATCAACGACTAAACAATATCCTTCAAAATTATCACCTATATTCATGTTAAAATCATACATTAAAAATTCTTCATTACAAGGGCAACTATATGATCCTTCACAAAACATTATACCATATACTTTTTTATTAGGGATATCATCCCGCATAGCTCCAAATAAATATCTTGAAGCAGTATAAGTTGGAGTTATAGAACTTTCACGATTAGTTTTAGCAGGTGTTAACTGAAAATAATACACTTTTTTATACCATGTGCCTTCAATCTCAATATCTCCTTGTATTTTATAGCCAAAATAATAATCAATCCAAGGAGGAAGATCATCATCATCGCTGTTATAGTAAATCCAATGTGCATTTTCTACCGCCATGGGTACATAGTCATGTTGGGCAGAAGATTGTAATGCAAAAATTGGTAGCAATAAGAATAGGAGTTTCGTCTTCATAAGAACCTGTATTGTTTGGAGTAAAAACTCAAATTTACAACAAAAAATTTGTTATTTAAAAAAACTATCTACTTTTGTACCCGCAAAATATCAGTTGGAAGTTAGTAGTATTTAGTTTGCAGTTTGTTAATAATGACACTTCGACTTCGCTCAGTGTCCGACAACCGACAACCGTAAACAGACAACTGAAAACCGACAACCGACAACCGAAAAACACATGTCAAAAAATTTAGTAATAGTTGAGTCACCCGCAAAAGCGAAAACCATTGAAAGATTCTTAGGTAAAGACTATGTAGTTGCCTCTAGTTTTGGTCATGTAGCCGATTTACCCGCAAAAGAATTAGGTGTAAATGTTGATGGTGATTTTATGCCCAAGTATGTAGTTTCTTCCGACAAAAAAGATGTAATCCGCAAACTTAAAAATTTAGCAAAAAAAGCAGATACTGTATGGCTAGCAAGTGATGAGGATCGTGAGGGAGAAGCGATTGCCTGGCATCTGTATGAACAACTAAAGTTAAATGAAAATAATACCAAACGTATTGTTTTTCACGAGATTACTAAAAAAGCCATTCTTAAGGCGGTTGAGAATCCGAGAAGTATAAATTATAATTTGGTCAATGCACAACAAGCACGTCGTGTATTAGATAGGTTAGTAGGTTATGAATTGTCTCCGGTTTTATGGAAAAAGGTAAAAACGGGACTATCAGCAGGCCGAGTACAATCGGTTGCCGTTAGATTGATTGTTGAAAGAGAACGAGAGATCGAAGCTTTTAAACCGGTAGCATCATATAAAGTAGTTGCCGAATTTGTAAATGAAAGTGGAAAGAAATTTAAGGCTAAAATAAGCAAGGGTTTTAAAACGCGATCTGAAGCGGAAGATTTTCTTAATTCTAGTATGGGTGCTGACTTTAAAGTGGCAGATTTAACAAAAAAACCTGCTAAAAAATCACCGACTGCTCCGTTTACAACTTCGACCTTACAACAAGAAGCTTCTAGAAAATTATATTTTCCGGTAGCCAAAACCATGCAGGTAGCACAGCGTTTGTATGAAGCAGGTTTGATTACTTATATGCGTACGGATAGTGTCAATTTATCAAATGATGCCAAACAAGCAGCACAACAAGCTATTATAAATAGTTACGGAGAATCTTACAGCAAACCAAGAAACTACCGAACTAAATCAAAAGGGGCACAAGAGGCGCACGAAGCCATACGTCCTACCAATCTAAATAACAGTAGTGTCACAATCAATAGTGACCAAGACAGGTTGTATAGTTTGATTTGGAAACGTACGATTGCTTCGCAAATGAGCGATGCACAATTAGAACGAACCAATGTAAAGATTGAAAACAACAAGAATAAAGAGATTTTTACAGCTAACGGTGAGGTTATTAAGTTCGATGGCTTCTTAAAAGTATATTTAGAAGGAAAGGACAATGGAAATGGTGAAGAGCAGACAGGAATCTTGCCAAAATTAACTGTAGGTGAATTGGTTAACGATAATTACATACAAGCTACAGAACGATTTACCAAACCACCTTATCGATTTTCAGAGGCTGCTTTAGTAAAAAAATTAGAAGAACTGGGCATTGGAAGACCTTCTACTTATGCACCGACGATCTCTACCATTCAAAGAAGAAACTATGTTGAAAAACCTGTATTAGATGGTGTAAAAAGAACCTATTC
>JBDLJL010000378.1:0-2589 GCA_039714415.1 Bacteroidota bacterium | reverse complement strand
TTATTTTCAACGGGTTGCGAACAAGCAAAAATTTGTATTAATAAGTAAAAAATGGCAACGGAGTTTATTATATGTTTCATTACCTATCTGTTTATTAAATATTCATAAAAGTTTTAATAACAAAAATATTATTAAAAATGGGAAAAAAAACTTCAGTTTTGACTTTATTATTCATAATCATTAGAATCAAAATATTCTACCTTAAGCTTTGATTTTTTATTTCCTTCAGCTACCTTTATCTTTGATAAAATAATATTCTGTATGATTATCTAATAAAAGTATTATAAGGCTTAAAACATGAAAATATTAACTAAAGAAAATCTCGAAGTTCTTATTATTGATGGATTAACAGTTTTAGGTGTTTATCTGATAGGTGAAATTAACCTCCCAGTTTTTGCCTACACATTAATTGCAACGCTTACAGCTTTATATGCTATAGCAAGCAAAGAGGCTCCCAGGAATTTTTTATTGCAAATGTTTTACGCTTTTGGTTTATTTGGAGCTATTTGTACTTTTTCGGTCTTATTGTTTTTATTGTTTGACAATAGTTTTACAGCAGCAATTATTGGTCTTATATTGGGTTACATTATAGCCATGTCAAAAGGAAGTGGATCTGGTAAAATAAATAAAGCCCTGGACAAATTATACTATCATCCAACAAGGGTATTTATTATGCCTATTGTTTTTAATCTTTTTATTCTTGGGGCTGAATCGTTATTTAAATATCAAATATCTCCAGGGTTTGCGGTGGTTTTTATGTTTTTTACATATATACCAATTAGAATATTGCTTTTAATAAAAGCACCTTTTATTTGATATCATTTTTTTATTATGCTTGTTGCCGGTTACTTTTATACTAGTTCAATGTATAATAAAATTTACAACTCTCCCACAACACCCGTATGGGTTCAAGTTGGGAATGAAGTAGGAGACTATGTTAAAACAATTGATAATGATACAGTTGATAGAGTTTTAGTAAAAGCATATCTTGAAAGAAAAAGAGAGACACATTATTTTATAGTAGATGTAGATAGTACAGACCATTGGCAGATTCAATGGGATAAAACAGATTCTTTTAATAAAACAAAATGAACATTTAAAATTATTGATTTGAATATACCAAAAATACTTCTCGTAACACCCCCACTTACACAGCTTAATACCCCCTACCCTGCGACCTCTTACCTTTCAGGTTTTTTAAAAAAGTTTGGATATGAAGTAAATCAGGCTGATTTGGGAATTGAGTTAGTATTAGAAATTTTCTCTTCCCAAGAATTAACAAGAATCTTTGAAGAAATCGAAAAAAATAATTTTGAACTTTCTGAAAATGCTCAACAAATTTATGCATTAAAAAATACTTACATCCAAACCATTGTTGAAGTAATTGCTTTTCTGCAAAACAAAAATGAAACCCTTGCCTACAGGATTTGTTCTGGAAATTTTCTACCGGAAGCTTCACGATTTAATCAGTTAGCAGACAAAGAATGGGCTTTTGGAACTTTGGGCATTAGGGATAAAGCACGTTACCTGGCAACTTTGTATATTGAAGATATTGGTGATTTAATCCGGGAAACGATTAGCCCTAATTTTGAATTCACTAAATATGCAGAACATTTAGCACGGTCTGCTGCTTCGTTTGATGAATTGGAAGGCTGCCTTAAAAAAGAAGCTGATTTTGTTGATAAAATCATGCTTAAATTATTAAAAAAGCATATTGATAAGCATAATCCGGATATTATTGGTTTTTCGGTCCCTTTTCCGGGAAATTTGTATGGAGCTTTGCGTTGTGGACAGTTTATCAAATCCCAATACCCAGAAATTAAAATTATGATGGGTGGTGGTTATCCAACAACAGAGTTACGGGAGCTAAAAGACCCACGAATTTTTGAATATATCGATTTTATAACCCTTGATGATGGTGAAGCTCCTATTTTGCAAATTATTGATTTTTTATCTGGTAAAATAAGTCAAGATGAGCTATTTCGCACGTTTATTTTAAATAATGATAAGGTGGAATATATTAATAATCCTGAAATTAAGGATATCCCTCATAAAGATGTGGGCCCACCTGATTATAGTAATTTACCTTTAGACAAGTACCTTTCGGTTATAGAAGTAGCAAACCCCATGCACCGTTTATGGTCTGACGGGCGATGGAATAAACTCACCCTGGCCCATGGTTGTTATTGGCACCGTTGCACTTTTTGTGACACTAGTTTGGATTATATTAAAAGATACGATACAACCCATATAAATACCATTATCGAACGTATTGAAAAGATGATAGCCCAAACAGGTGAAACCGGCTTCCATTTTGTTGATGAAGCAGCACCGCCTACATTATTGACTGATTTGGCAATTGAATTGATACGAAGAAAAATAAACATTAGTTGGTGGACAAACATACGCTTTGAGTCAAGTTTTAGCCCTGATTTAACCCAATTATTAGCTGCATCCGGCTGTATTGCGGTTTCAGGTGGTATTGAGGTAGCTTCAGACCGATTACTAAAGCTTATTAATAAAGGGGTTAACCTGAAAACGGTATCTCAATCAACCCGTAATTTCCGTGATGCAGGAATTATGGTACAT
>JBDLJL010000377.1:0-2605 GCA_039714415.1 Bacteroidota bacterium | reverse complement strand
AATTCTGCGCCAATACCTCAACGCATGGCTTTTGGGCAGGCCTACACTTCCATAACATATGCTATAGCGCATGAGATAATTTTGTAATTTTATGCAAACCAATAAATATACGCGCCATAGCTGAGGACGTTAGGCACAATTAGATAAAATGAATTGGATTAATAAAAATTGGGCGAAAATAGGAGGATTAATTTCGATTGCAATTGTTCTGTTTGTTTTATTCTCTAACCCAAAATTGAATGAGATTGAATCCTTATTTTGGATACATTTTGCGATTTTTTTATTACACCAGTTTGAGGAATTTGTTTATCCCGGAAAATTCAAAGAGTTTTATAACGAAAACATTTTGAATAGAAACAGAATAACAAGATTTCCATTAAACGACAACGGAATAATATTGGTTAATGTAATTTTTGGTTGGACTGCTTATTTACTATCAGCAATTTTAGGTGAAAACTTCATTTGGCTTACGATTGGATTATTAGGAGTAACAATTCTTAATGGAATAATGCATACTATAATGTTTATAATTAAAAGAAAATATAATCCAGGATTTATTTCAGGATTACTTTTGTTTATTCCATTTGGAATATTTTTGCTTTTAAAAATAATGGAAAATATAACGTCTGAAAATTTAATTTATGGAATGATTTTTTTTGTAATTGGAACAATTTCAGTTCCTCTATCGATACTAATTACGAATAGAATAAAAGTGCCTAACAAGGTATAAAAATAATAAGGGTTAAGTGCCAAACCCAAAGTTGGTGCATATTAACAAATCTCGCCAAATTTACAATTTGACGGTTTAAAGAAAAATAACGATAAAATTGTAAATTTGGCTAAGTGATAAACTGAAAGTAAGTGCGTTTTAAGTCCCTTACTATTCTTATACAAACCGTTAGGCAAAATACAAAAAACAGTGCATGCATTTAAATGTCGTGTGAATGTCGTTTTTTTGTAGTTGGATAGTTACCTAAATCATACCGACATTTGGAGCAAAAAAAAATGAAAACAGGATTAGTTATAAAGGAATTAAGGATTAAAAAAGGTCTAACACAAGAAGAGTTAGCAGACAAAACAGAACTAAGTGCAAGAACAATTCAACGAATTGAAAACGGAGAAGTTGATCCTCGTGCTTACTCCCTTCAAATGATTGCAAAAGCTTTGGATGTAGATTTCAGTATTTTCGTTGAAGACGAATCCACGGAAGACAAAGAAAAAAGAGCCAAAGATGATAGATTCGTTTTAGGATTTGTGCATTTAAGCGGTTTGGTTCCACTTTTTATCCCTACCATTTTAATTTGGAAGAATTTTCAACATAAGGTAGAAGGTATTACGAATCATTTCTATGAGGTTATTAGTTTTCAGCTGACTATTTTATTAGTATTTATTTTACCAGGGCTGCTAATATATTATTTCCTAAAAATGCAAAACTTCATTAATAATCCTTATCTGATTTATTTAGGTATTATTCTCGGCGTAGTAATATCGATTCATAATACAATAAATGTTATTAATAATAAACCATATAAACGCTTCAATATTTTTACTTTTAATAAAAAAGACAAAAAGGATTCTAAATAATGTGCTTTGCCTAACAAAAAATATAGTGCATTTGGCAAATAGTGCTAAAAATGAAGGTGATAGCAATAAAGAAACATATTAGTAAGTTAAAAATTTGGGAGCGTTGAAATGCCAACCGCACCATATTCAAACCGTTAGGCGCAAATAAAATGAAGAAAATTAGTCAAATATTAGCATTGATTATTCTTGTTAGTTGTTCCAACAACCAACATCAAGAATTGAAATCTAGTCAGATCGCAGAGTCCGTTTTCACAAATAATGAAATTCATGACTTAGAGACAATAATGGATTTTTTTACTGATCAAATTTCCGATTCAGAAAACAAGAATATTGGAGATTGTTATCAAAAGTTCTTTGATAGAATGAAAAAAAATAGCGACTTTGGAATCTTTGAAATCGGAATACCATTTGAAAATCAAATTCAGATGTATGATAGGATTGACGAAATTACTTTTCAAAACATTTGGACTTTCAATAAAAGTTGGAAACCAGACTTACCTGGCACACTAAAAAGTATTGGAATAAAATATAACAGTAAATATGTTGACTTCCTTGAATTATTTGGAAAGGAATCTGAAGTGGTTAATAACTATTATGAAGACCTTATGTCATGTGGCGACATTAGTCCAACAATGGTAGCAGATGTTTTAATAAATCATGCACAATACGACATTCAGGATGAGAGAATAAGGTTATTAATTGCGATTCATTATTTGACATTAAATGATCAATACGAAAGAAAAGAAAAATATTAATATCAGCGCATACCAGCAAGTATAATCAAGCGGGCAGAAATTGATAAAATGAGAATTAAACCATAAAATAAAAACCGTTGTAAGTTGACAGGTGAACCTTTCAAAACCCGCCTGCTCATACTTGCGGGCCGTTATAGAACATAGCCCAACCCCAACATTCTTAATGAGTATTTAAAGAAAGAGGTAAAATGGTTTTGTGCTAATAGCTGGCCCTACCTTCGCTGAAGCTTCGGAGGGCGATGCAGGTTGTTTTAACAAGCCTGAAG
>JBDLJL010000376.1:0-2623 GCA_039714415.1 Bacteroidota bacterium | reverse complement strand
AACTGATTTTGGTGAATTTGACCCAAAACTAGAGTTGAGTAGTTTTAAGTTTCCTACACTTGATATGCTGAAAGATTATCATGAAAGTATTGCTGTAAACGCAGAAGAGTTACAACAAAACAAAGACAAGATAGTCGAAACCCTTAAAAATTATAAAATTGGAATCTCTCATATTAAAGCAACTGTCGGCCCTACTGTAACTTTATATGAAATTATCCCTCAAGCCGGAGTTAGAATTTCCAAGATAAAAAACCTCGAAGATGATATAGCTTTATCACTTTCAGCTCTTGGTATTCGTATTATTGCTCCAATACCCGGAAAGGGAACTATTGGTATAGAAGTACCCAATAAAAACCCTACTATTGTCTCGATGCGCTCTGTAATCTCATCAGCAAAATTTCAAAACTCAGATATGGAATTACCCATTGCTTTTGGTAAAACCATCTCAAACGAAACCTTTGTTGTCGATCTGACAAAAATGCCACATATGTTAATGGCAGGTGCTACAGGTCAAGGTAAATCTGTTGGTTTAAATGCTGTAATTACATCATTACTCTATAAAAAACATCCGGCTGAAGTAAAATTTGTATTAGTAGATCCGAAGAAAATCGAACTTTCTTTATACAACAAAATTGAACGACATTATTTAGCAACATTACCCGACACAGAAGATGCGATTATTACTGATGTAACAAAAGTGGTCAATACATTAAATTCTTTGTGTATCGAAATGGACAACCGCTATGATCTGTTAAAAAAAGCATTTGTACGAAATATTAAAGAGTATAATACAAAGTTTAAAGACCGTAAACTCAATCCGGAGAACGGACATCGTTTCTTACCTTATATCGTTTTAATTATCGACGAATTTGCTGACTTGATTATGACTGCCGGAAAAGAAATTGAAACACCTATTGCTCGATTGGCTCAATTGGCTCGTGCTATTGGTATTCATCTAATTGTAGCGACACAAAGACCTTCTGTAAATGTCATTACCGGTATTATCAAAGCTAATTTCCCTGCTCGTATAGCATTTAGAGTAACTTCAAAAATTGATTCTCGCACCATATTAGATGGTCAGGGTGCTGATCAACTTATTGGTAAAGGTGATATGCTTTATTCAGGTCGTAGTGAATTAATTAGACTTCAATGTGCATTTGTCGACACACCTGAAGTAGAAAATATTACTGAGTATATAGGTTCTCAACGTGCCTATCCTGAGGCTTATCAACTACCTGAATACTCTGGAGAAGATGGTGTGATTGATCTCGATATCAGTATTGATGACAGAGATACTCTGTTTAAAGATGCTGCTTATGTTATTGTAAGAGCACAACAAGGTTCGGCATCATTATTGCAAAGAAAGTTAAAGTTAGGATACAATCGTGCCGGACGCATTATAGATCAACTTGAAGCAGCCGGAATTGTAGGTGCATTTGAAGGAAGTAAAGCCCGACAAGTGTTAATTCCTGACGAAATAAGTTTAAAACAATTTTTTGAAAACGAACAAAATACAATATAAAATGAAAATTAAATTTTTTATTATAGCCTTATTTCTTTTCGCTCTAACGGGTTATTCTCAAAACTCAGCAAAAGCAGAAGCATTATTAGACGAAGTCTCTACTAAAGTTGCTTCCTACAACAATATATTTATGACTTTTGATTATATATTAAATAATAAAAGTGAAGATATTCATCAAGAAACATCGGGTGATGTGCAATTACAAGGAGACAAATATCATCTGAATTTTATGGGAATTGAACGCATATACGACACAAAAAAGGTTTATACCATTATGCACGACGATGAAGAAGTAGTGATATCTAATGGTGCTAACGATGATGATAGTGAATTTACTCCTTCAAAAATATTAACCTTTTACCAAAAGGGATATTTCTTTAAATGGGATAAATTGCAAACTATTGCCGGTAAAAAAATTCAATTCGTAAAACTACTACCAAAAAACACAAATGCAGAAAATAAATATATTTTATTGGGTGTAGATACCATAAGTAAAAATATTTATCAGGTTATTTATACTAATAAAAATAATACGGATACTACCTTTAAAATTCGTTCATTTAAGACTAATAAAGAACTTTCAAAAGATATTTTTAGTTTTGATGAAGGAAAATATAAAGCCAAAGATTATATTATCACTCGATTGTAAACTTTTATAATATGTGATAATACATTCTCTATTGATTATTCGTGTCTATTTAATTTATTACTTTGTTGTGAGCAATATGAAAAAACTCATCTTAATAACATTTTTAATATTTTCATTTGGATATTCTAAAGCTGTTAACCTATTGACTGCTCAATATCCTGACAAAATAAAGTACAATGGAATTGAATATTCCTTGAATACGAATCCACTTGAACCGTATTTTGAAAAGAATCCTGAAAAAAGACCTCAATCTTATTCAACAGCTTTGTGGCGTGGCTATGTGGGGCATTTTGAAATAATAGAAAATCAACTTTTTGTAACTGATATTACTATTCCAAGCCATTATACAGATCCAGATGGTAAAACAAAAATAAAATCGATATCAATTTACAAACGAATTTTTCCAGAAAATGATAAAGTTAAAATTGATTGGTATAGTGGAATTTTAATAT
>JBDLJL010000375.1:0-2645 GCA_039714415.1 Bacteroidota bacterium | reverse complement strand
TAACCAAACTACGTAAATACCTTGCCGCCGACCCAAACATCGAAATCAAAAATATTCACGGAAGCGGATTTCTTCTGGAAGTGAGAAAAATGTAGGCAGGAAGCCAGAGGCCTGTAGCCAGTTTTAGTCATCAATCGCCGGCCACACCAGTTGACGGAATTTCCAGCCGGTTTCATCGTTCCCAATATCCATTGTTTGTTTTAATAAAACTCCAATAATTTTTTCTTTCGGATCGGCAAAATAAGAGGTGTTAAAATAACCGCCCCAATCGAATGTACCAACGCTACCTCTTCCTCCCATATCCTGTCCCTTTTGATCGAGAACACCAAATGCCAGCCCGTAATATGCTCCAGAGTCGCCCCATAAATCACCAATCTGGTTTGCCATAATAAACTGAACTGTGGTTCTGCTTAACAAACGAACTCCATTTAACTCGCCATTATTCAAATACATTTGCAGAAAGGTGGCATAATCTTTTGCAGTACTCGAAAGTCCGGCACCACCGGCAAAGTAAGTTTTTGCTCCTTTTACCGGGTAATCTTGATCGAAATAAGGAGATCCCGGATACTTAATCCACTTGCCATCCTTTTTTGTTTGAACGACAACCAATCGGCGTGTTTTCGAATCGGGCAAATAAAAGTGGGTGTCCTTCATGCCCAACGGATCGAATATGTGCTCTTTAAAAAACATGTCCAATGGTTTTCCCGAAATTATTTCAATAAAATACCCTAAGACATCGAGCCCTTCGCTATAGTGATATTTTTCACCCGGATTAAAATGAAGGGGAAGCTTCGCCAGTTTTTTTATATTTTCTTCAATGGTTACCGGTTCGGTTGTAAATGCATCAATTATCCCTGCCTTTTGGTAAATTTTTCTAAAAGTATCATCATCAATCATTCCATATCCAATTCCCGAAGTGTGGGATAACAGGTGGCGAATTGATATCTCTTTATCAGCCGGCTTGGTGGTGTAGGTTGAATCCTTTTCGTTAAATGTATCGAGAACCTGAGGATTTTTAAATTCAGGAATATATTTTGAGATCGGATCGTCGAGCCTGAATTTACCGGTCTCCCAAAGCATCATTACAGCAGTAGAAGTTATTGCCTTGGTTTGCGAAGCTATCCTGAAAATATAATCATTTTTAAGCTTTCGGCCCTTTTCATTATCGGCATATCCAAAAGCTTTGTGGTAAACTATTTTACCGTTTCTGGCAACCAGTGCAACTGCTCCCGGAATCTCATTTTTTTCTATCGATTGCTCCAGCATATCACCAATAAGCTCCAGTCGTTGTTTCGATATTCCTTCTTTCTGGGGTACTCCTTCGGTAAGCGGTGGCGATGTTATAACTGATTTGGTCTGGGCAAAAGTTGTAATTGAAAGTACGACGAAGAAAAATAGAATTATTCGGTTTTTCATTGCGATGTTTTTAGTTAATGTAATATTTCAAAATTAATAAAGATCACTCATTCAGTATTTCAAATTTACTATTTTCAAATTTGAATGACCTTTTAATTGATGTAACTCTTTATTCTTATTCCTGAGTCTGTTGCAAATCAACACAAATCATTTTACCTTTAAAACCAAAGGTTTCAAAATGTCAACAAACAAAGTAGCCGTTATAACCGGCGCATCAAAAGGAATTGGGAAAGCCATTGCCATCGGGCTGGCAGGAATGAGTTATCACACCATTTTAATTGGAAGAGACAGAAACGAGTTAAGAAAGGTTTCCGCTGAAATTGTCTCCAATGACGACCCTACACCCTGTATCTTACAATTAGATATAACAGATTACAAGAGAGTGCAAGAGAGTGTTAAATCAATTCTGTTGAAATACAGCCGGATTGACGTTTTAGTGAATAACGCAGGAGTCTATTTTGGTGGCTCGGCCGATATTTCGGAAACAGAATTTACAAAAATGCTTGAAACCAACCTGATTGCGCAATACCGTTTTTTACACGAAGTGGTACCGGTAATGAAGCGCCAAAAGTCGGGCTACATTTTTAATGTGGCATCGCGGGCCGGTAAAATAGGATTTGCCGGAAGTGGTGGTTACAGTGCATCGAAATTCGGGCTGGTTGGATTAAGCGAATCGCTGTACCGCGAACTAAATCCACTTGGAATAAGGGTAACAGCCCTTTGCCCTGGTTGGGTAAACACCAAAATGGCATACGAGGCAGGTACTCCGCTGGAGGGCGAAAAAATGATTCAGCCCGTAGATCTGTTTAAAACCATCGAATGGTTACTCAAATTATCGCCCGGAGCCTGTGTTAAAGAGGTAGTTATTGAAACACCATTTAATATTAGTTGAAAAACAGAAAACATGAAAAATAATCAGGATATTTTAAAAATTGGTCTTGCCCAAATTGCTCCTGTTTGGCTAAACCGCGACAAAACTTTAAAAAAAGTATGCGGTTATATCGAAGATGCTGCATATCAGAATTGCGATCTGGTAGTTTTTAGTGAGGCCCTGGTGCCGGGTTATCCCTTTTGGGTGGAGCGAACAGATGGCGCACGATTCAACTCAAAAATTCAAAAAGAAATTTATGCCCACTACCTTGAACAGGGAGTTCAGTTTGAAGATAAATTTCCAAAAACAGATTGTAATTGTACTTTTGACCAAGCATAAAATATTTCAAAATAGGCAG
>JBDLJL010000374.1:0-2683 GCA_039714415.1 Bacteroidota bacterium | reverse complement strand
GCTTTAAAGTTACAAGGCGGATTATATGCAAGCCTTTATCTGGATGTGATAAAAAATCCTACGTATTTTCTTAACTATGAACACTTTAATAGTTTTGAATACAAAATTACTAAGATTGTAAATTTCAATAATAACTCAGCTTATGTTATTAGATTTAAGCCAAGGGATTACATTGATGAGAATTTATTTGAAGGAAATATTTATATAAATACTGACAATTTAGCTATAGTAGCCGTTGAATTTAATGTTACTCAGGAAGCAATAGGGAGAATAGCTGGTAGTTTGGTTGTGAAAAAGGCATTGCGCACAAGTGTAAAACCTATTTCTGTAAATTATCTTATTAATTACAGAAAAATAAATAATAAGTATTTCATGAATCTTGCCAGAGGAAAGTTGATATTTAAAGTAAAATATAGAAAGAAATTATTTGCTACAGATTTTAAAACAGTATTTGAATTTGCTGTAAATGATGTTGATACGACAGAAATTAAGCGTTTTGATCGAATTGAAACAATCTCAGCACATGATGTATTTATTGATGAAAATTTTCAATATGACAATGAGTTTTGGGGAGATTATAACTACATAAGCCCCGATGAAACACTAGAGGAAGCACTTACCAGAATACAAAAAAAACTTGGTACTTTGAATAAAGGAGAATAGAATATATATTATCAGAAATGCGATAATTTATTAAAAGAAACAATACCCGCCTGCCTGCTCGGCCAATGTCAATTAGATAAGCAATTCTAACTTCATAAATCGTTATTCGTTAATCGATGTTCGTTATTTAAAAATGAATTTAAGAACACTGATTAACGATTTTTGATTTATGATCTTTGCATTTGGGGTTCAAGTCTTGTATTTTGATAATTTTATATATAACAATCCCATTCACAAAAATGTGTTACACAAAAAAACATATGTAATTATTTATTTAACTTTCTATAAAGCCAAATAACATTTATGATACCTTTTCCTTTTATCCTTTTTTCGTTCAAAACTTCTGCCTGGTTTTATCGGTGAAAGATTCTCAAGAAACATTTGGATAAGTCTAACAATTATTTCAATAATATTTGACTTGGTGAAAAGCAGTGCTATTGTTTCTTTCACCTTAGCAAGTGCCGTAGTAACATTTAACTGATAGCAGTATTTTGTTTTTTTATTTCTATGTTTTTGGTCGATAGCTTTTTTCTGTCCGCTAGAAAGTATTGCTGTAATATTTGCCAGTAGTATTTTCGCATAAAAATCCTGATATATTGCAGTAATAGATTTACCTGAAAAATTTTCCAGTTGTAAACGATGCTTATCTTTTTTGTACGATTCTTCTATATCCCATCTTAAATGATAAAGCTCCTTAAAAACAGAATGTGAATATTTTTTAGTATCTAGTAACGAAGTAATTAATACTTCTTTTTCTCCCGAAGGAAGTTCAATACAAACAAACCTATATGTTATGGGATTAATACTTCTCCCTTCATTTTTGTACTTTGCTTTTAGCTCTTTGCCGGGCATTATTTCTGCAATTATTTCTTTTTGGCCACTTTTCACAAGTTCTTTTGCAATATTCCAATTAGATACAGCAAGCCTTGCACAAAAATGACTCCCTGTGGCAAGTATATTATTAAATAAATCAAAAGATGGATAACCCCTGTCAAGTAAAGTTAAGTCCCCGTTGTTAAACATTTTTATATGTTGATTAGCTAGTGGGTGTTCCCCGATTTTACGCTTGACTAACCTAGCATCAATAGTTATCTTATTAAGTACATCATATGCTTTTGATATTCTTGCCAAAACAATTGTCTTGTTCATGAAATTTGTGGTATACTCTCCAAATTCATCAACTGTTTCTTCTGTCTTTGGTAGCATTACTTCTGAACCATCAATGGCGATTAATCTGAAACCATTCCATTTTTTTACCGGATAACTAGAATAAAAATGATTTACACAATCATCATTTAATTCTTTAAAGGCTTCTGGTTTTATTTTTAGCCTTGCCTGAGAAAAAGCACTCTGACTGGCAAATTTCTCTGATAATTCTTTATGGTTATAAGACTTAAAGAAGCGGTCTAATTCTCTTTGAATAGAACTTTGAATGGAGGAAATAATAAATAGTGAAAGTGATTTAAAAGTAAAATTTCTTTTTCGTGTAAAATCTGATGACTTATTCTTGTATTTTGTTATAAAATCAGGGTTTGTTAATTTTTTATCCAGTAAATCAATAAGTTTGGCATGATTTTTAGATTTTTGTCACATCATGGGATAATTTGTTTAAATTTGTCATAATAGTATATTTTTAGGTTGAATACACTTAAATATACTAATTAACCTGCTAAATACCAAATATTTAGCGGGTTTTTTTCCTTAACTTATTGACATTGGCCTTGCCGGCAGGCAGGAATGCTTCCACCCGCAGGACTTACAACTATACGTTTGAAAACAAGACCTATTCTAAATTGAAACTACCTGCCATCAATCAAATTTAACTACTGAACTCCCAGTCCTCCGCTTTTGCATGGCTCTCTGTTTTACCTGGCCATCCTGCTTTACTATGTGCTAAATTGCAAATTAATATGCAATTGGCATGGTATAATAGGTGCGGAGGACAATCCGAAATGAGAGCGGAATTGTTGATAATCGCCATGTGACCACGATGCTTTAAAAAGAGTGATGCAAAAACAGC
>JBDLJL010000373.1:0-2697 GCA_039714415.1 Bacteroidota bacterium | reverse complement strand
AGTGTTTGTCTATAAAGTCCGACTTCTGCGTTGTTGCTCAAAATCCAAATCCTCAAATACCATAGTATTCTGCGGTTTGAATTTTTCGCACGCCTTGAACCGACTGAAAGGAGCTCACGAACACAAAATAAATTGTACTATTTGTGAGTAATTCGAACTTTCTAGCTCAAACTCTTGATATTATGGACACACTCTAATTAATCCTACCGTGATGAAAAAAAACACATTATTTTAAATTAATTAAATATTTAAGCCTTAAAATTAGTTTCTTTTATTACATTACCAAACTAATTATCAGAAAATTCCAAAAACACCATTAGGGGTATGACCTAAAAACCTTAACCATGTTTCGCCCCATATAATAATCATTATCCACCCAATTACAATCATAGAGATCCCAAATTTAAAGGTATTTGACCAACTGTAATGATCGGTTACATAAAGTAATGCAGCAGGTTTACTGTTAAATGGTAAAGCATAGACGTGTTCAATTAGCAAAGCTACTGGGAAAGCCAGGCTCATGACGCTAAAGCCAAATCGTTGTGCCACGCCTATGGCAATAGGAATAAAAACGAGGGTTCTCATTGTTTTTGATTGAAAAATTAATGAGCTAAAAATCATGGCTGCTGTAAGCATTAAGTAAAGTACCCAAAATGGTGTCCCTTCTCCTAATCCCATACTATCAAACAGTGCATTAACACTAATTGATGCCAAATCAGTTGCTTTTAGACCTGCACCTAATGTATAAGCACCTGCCGAGAATAATAAAAGGTGCCATGGTATATCAACATCATTCCATTTTACAATACCAATACGCGGAAGCAAAGCAACAACCGCCCCAACAAACGCAACAGCTGTTTTACTGACCCCATGATAGCTATCAGTTGCCCACATTGCCAGCACTCCAACAAAAATTATTATTGATTTTATTTCCTCTAATTTAACTGGCCCTAATTTATTTAACTCTTCTTTTAGCATCTTCATACCACCTTCAATTTGAGGCTTTCTTTCTTCTTTGGGGATTGGAAATATTATTTTTGTTCCCACAATCCAACCAATAAGAATAAGTATTAACGCTAATGGAAAGGCAGCTATTGACCACTCTGCAAATAAAAAGTCGTCAATACCTATAGCGCCTGCAATTAAAGCACCGGCTAATAAATTAGCCCCTGAGCCGGTAATAAAACCACCTGCTGAAATATTAATCTGGAAAAGGTTTTGTAAAACTAAATTACGTCCGAAATTATTTCTGTTATCACCTCCGGTAGCACCATAAACAGCAGCAATAACCATGAAAATGGGTAATAAAATTGCAGCTTTTGCTGTTGTTGCTGAAATAAATGCTGATAAAACCACATTAATGATTATAAAACTTACAAATATCATGGTCGCATTCTTTCCAAAACGGACAATCAACCAAAGTGCAAATCGTTTTGCTGCTTTTGTCTTTACCAGCATACTGGCCAATATAAACGAAAGGATATTCAACCACATTACTTTATGTCCAAGTTGGTGGTAGGCGTCAACTTCTGATATAACATTAGTTAAAACAAGTCCGATAATCAAAATTAACGAAGTCAGGTAATTAGGAACAGCTTCAGTTATCCACAGGATTATTGATGCAAGAAAAATAGCAAGCATTAATGCGTTTTTGCGTCCAAAAGCTTTGCTTTTAATTTGTTCCCATGTTTTTAATTCTGTCGGTTCCAGTTCAGCAATTACCTGGTCTGCATCAAACTGGCTTGCTTTTACACCCTTGCCTTTCTTTTTTTTCTTTAGGGTTTCCTTAATGTTTTTAAAACTCTCCCTTTTGTTTTCAGGAACATCAGACAGCTTTACAATTTTAAATACTTTTTCACAATCATTGTATTCTTTTAATGCAGATGAGCTTAAGTCATCAGGTGATATGTTTTGCAAGAAAGGTATATTTATAACAAAACCAATTAAAACAAAAGCAATTATTGCAAGCGGGCCTCCAAGTCTTGCCATCCATTTTTCAAAACCGGTTTTTTCCCTAACGGGCAATTTCTCAACTTTGTAGTTGTTCATGTCCAAAGGGTCATAGCCCAAATCGTTTTTTGTTTCTTCTGTTGTCATGTCAGCTGCTTAATTAAATACAATTGTTGTTGAATAGTATATTCTCAGTTGCGGGTTTACAGGTATCGGGTCGCACGTTTGAACCTGCAACTCGCAACTCGCAACCTGCAACCCGTAACCCGTAACCACTAATTACCAATTTTTATAAGGGTTTTTCATTAACATCGAATTGAAATATTTAGCATCACCGGTAACTTCTTCGCCAAGCCATTCCGGTTTGATAAATTCTTCATTTTCGTCTGATAATTCAACTTCTGCCACGGTTAAACCCTGGTTATCACCATAAAACTCATCAACTTCAAAAGTGTGTTTTCCTGAATCAACAAGGTATCTTGTTTTATCAATCGCACCAGGTTCACAAAGTTCAAGAAGCTCTTTTACTTCACTAACCGGAATTTCTTTTTCCCACTCGTAACGAGATGCACCACTGGCGTTTCCAATACCTTTAATAGTAATAAAACCTTTGTCGCCTTTAATTCGTACACGTACTGTTCTTTCAGGAACCGATGATAAATAACCTTGTGTTATTCTTGTTTCTTTTTTTGTGCTTGATTTATAATCTCCTTTTACAAGGAATTTCCTTTCTATTTCTTGTGCCAT
>JBDLJL010000372.1:0-2747 GCA_039714415.1 Bacteroidota bacterium | reverse complement strand
CCTTTTGTCCGGTGAACCGCCGTATACGAGAACCGTACGTACGGTGGTGTGAGAGGCGCACTGGCTACCATTTGGTAGTCAGCCGTCTACTCGATTGTGCAACGTTTATAATTCTAATTCCTCTGGGTTTTTACGATTTGAGAAAAACGACAAAACCTCAATTGCGTCATTATTTTTCCGATAATACAGACTATTATGTTTCATAATAACTGCCCGTCTAACACCATTTTTGATTTTTGATTTTTGGAACAATTCGGGATTTTTTGATATTAAGCTGAGAGTCCTTTCAATTTCATTTGATAAGTTTCGCATTTCCCTTTCTGTCCAGTTGTTCTCTATATATTCATAGGTTTCAGCTAGTTCCATTAATGCATGGTCAGTCCAATCAATTCTATAGCCACTTTTCATATATCTTTCTTGCTTCAGAGTGAGGTTTCAAATTACCAGCATTAGCATCAATAATTCCTTTTTCTATAGATGTCCTTTCGTTATTGGATATTTCTGTCCACCAGTCCTTTGTTTGATTGTCCCTGAATTCAATTAATCTTTGAATAACTGAATTGTCATCCAATGTTGTTAACCATTGAATAAGTTCTATTTTTTGATTTTGAATACTTAATTCCATACGCAAATTTACAAATTATTTGTCAGATTTCATTTTTTTGAGACTCTTCTTTCTATATTTTCCTTTTTCGGTCGTGAAAGATATTCTTTTATTAAACTTTGAGCTCATTTAAAGGGTATTCTGTCCTTCTCCAATGTTGCACAACGTTGGGCTATGCCCATATATGGGAATAAAAGTACAGATTTTCCTGTTATGCACATAGCTTAATTTTAAATTTTACATTATTTCTTCAATTTAAAAGGCAAAATTGATAATTTTGCGGGCTTTCTTAACTGTACTGCCCTTTCAATTCGCTCTGAAACCCTTATTGGGTATAGCTTTTGTTGGCAATAGTTTGATTTTTGGTTTTCCATCTAATTAGCATTTATTTTTATTTCCCATAATTGTAAAATGTTGTTATTTTCAACCTTAATCATTTTATTTTCAAATTGAGTTTCAAGATTTATTTTAAGGTCGTCTGATACCATTGCGATATAAACATTTGAATACCCATTTCCTGAAATCATTTTCTTAACGTTTTCAATATTTTCATGGGCATATAAAATATCAATCGATTCAGATTCACATGCGTTTAATAATGAAAGAAATTCTCCCCAGAAAAAATGAGGATTATTTCCATTTGTTATAATCAAGGGGGATTCTGCTTTTGAAACAAAACTAGCTGTACTAACTATTTTAGAATTTATGCCTATACTTAAACCTTGTTTATCTGTCGCAATTTTTGATAGAGAAATAATACCAAAAACCACAAATATTAGGTATAACAAAATAAAGTTCAATCTTTTTTGTAAGATTTTTCCGTATAGTAAATAGGAAATAAAAATGAGTGTGCCTAAATAAACAGCTAGTTGATATCTTTCAACAACTGAAGCCAGTGAACCTCGAATAACATCAACAATAAATAAGAATAAAAGTAAAGGTATTGTTATAAAAATAAGAAACCAAAAATTGTCTTTTGGGAGATTTTTAAAAGCGATAATAATAGAATAAACCAGAACCATTAATACAAATATGTTAGCTAACAATTGTGCAATATTATTAGCCTGAAGTTTACCATTAAAAAAATATAAAACCCAATCTGCATATAAACTAAAATTCACAAAACTTCGACCAATGCTCATTAATTGAAAAATAAAAAGTCTAATTTGATTTATAATATCAGGTTTTAATTCATATTGCCAGGCAAGAGAATTTGAAATCTCAATTCGATTATTTATAATAGATATGATCCATGGCAAGTAGCCCAAAAGAATTATAAAACCTGCCAAAATATATGTTTTGCGTACCTTCTTTTTTAAAATCATTACAAATAGAAAATGTCCGAATAAAACAACCCCAGCTGTTAAAGAGGTATAAAGCACCATTATACCCGCAATGGTATAACCAATCCAGTATTTCAGTTTATTATGGTCAATTGCTTTTAATAACATATAGTGTGAGGAAATAAGCACAAAAGCTAAAAGCATATTATACCGGGCTTCATGCGCATAAAAATGGAAAAAGGGAGATAAAGCAAACAGGCTGATTGTAATCCAGCCTGCAAGGTTCGAAGAAAAAAGATGTTTTGTCAAAAAAAACAGAACAGGAATACATAAAAGAAACATAAATATGCTAAATAACCTGTAATGTGTATCATCGTCACCAACCAACCGGTGCCAGAATACCAGGAAATAATAATGCAGAGGATTCAAGTTGGGCATTTTCGATTGATCCTTAATTTGTGAACTAATTGTTAATTCTCTTTCATTAAGGCTCAATAATCGCTTGTAGTAACTGATGTTCTTAATTTCGTTTAGAGGAGCTGTTTCACTTAATGTAAACTCTGAATTCCCTGAGGTATGATGAATTGTATAAATTTCATCCCTCCAAAAATACCTATTATCAACAGTTACAAGTTTAATGACAAGGCTGGATAATACAATTGTCAGATACAGCCATGGTTTGAGCATAAATTCTTTTAGTATTTCCATAATTGTTGGATTTTATGTTTTCTATGCCCGATTCACTCAGTCAAAATTATTGCCAACGCTAGCCTATGCTTAGTATGGGAACAGATGTATAGAATTTCCAATAAGCATATAGCCAAATTTTTGATTTTGTTTTTATCTTTTCATTTTTAAAA
>JBDLJL010000371.1:0-2756 GCA_039714415.1 Bacteroidota bacterium | reverse complement strand
AATCGCTCTTTGGCTATATCGGCTTTAAGTTGTCTATATCGTTTAGCTGTTAGCCACATAATTAAAATCCTACATCAGCGTCAAATCCATCATAAGGAATACTACTCTGCGTCTTCTCTTTTAGCCAATTATCCCTATCTGCTATACTTCCAGACTCATAAAACCTGCCGCTATCATCATCAAAATTAAAAATAATCTCGCTACCCTGTTTACCTTGATGTCTGAACTTAATCTTAGTTACTATTACCTTAGTAAACCCTTCCTCAAAATCACGATAAACCGTTAATCCGTTATGCGTTTGATCATAAAAGTCTCCAGTACCTTTTACATCGTATAAGGTTGGTATCTGAAATTTACCTGTTTCCTCGTTCTTTCTCATCTTTGTTGGATGGGCGATTAAAAAGATATTAACATTGTGCATTTGACAAAACAAGGTGAGTCTAGCCAAAACCTCATTCATTTCTGTTAATGTGCCTGTCTTTAGTTTAACCTTATTCCATGCGTCTATAACAAATAAATCTATCGAGTATCTAAATATTTGTTCTTCAAACTTATTAAACACCCAATCCCAATCTGGCAAGATTGCCTTTTCTGGTACTGTTAAGTATATTTTATTTTCACTCCATTCTGAGTATTTGCTTATACTTAACTCTGAAACCCGATTATTTCTATGCATAAATGATTTTCCGGTTACCTTTTCGATTAACGTAGATTGATGTAATGACATTGGGAAATGTTCAGGACTGTAAAAACTAACTTTTTTACCTAAATCGTTAACCATGTTTAAAACATACCATTCAATAAAGCTACTTTTACCATGTGAAGGAATACCCGTTACTGTTGTTAGTTGTCCAGGTATAACCGAAAAACTCTTACTAAACTCGCTAAAATTATTGGCGGGGCTTATTGTTTGCTCATAACCATTTCGATACAAAGAAAGAATATCGTCTAAAATATTTGATGCCGTAAAAGTGCCATCAACAGGATATATTGTTTTGTTTTTAACGCTTTCCTCTAATAATAACTTACTCTCAATTAAATCATCATTAGCGTCCTTGTTTTTAAAATTAACCCTGCTGCATTTATGCTTTCCTAATCGCTTAATAATATCTTGCTCAAGCTTCCTGCCTTGATCGTCCATATCAACAGCAATAAAAAACCTCTCAATGTCGGACATATATTTTTCACAAGACTCAAAATAGTTTGATGTATCATTAGCACCATTCGGAACGCTAATACAATTTTTAATTCCTATCTCCCAAAATGAAAGCTTATCCATTTCGCCCTCAACAATGTAACATTCCTTTTCTCCTATTATGTCATTTATTCCGTAAAATATTTTCTTTGCGTTCTTTTCTTGTGTGAAGTGCTTTTGCCCTGATCTGTATTTTTTATTAATCAAAGTGTCACCTTCGAAATAATTAAATACAATATTATTCATCTCCTTTTGCGCTGCTGGCTGGTAATGTTTTTCTTCTGTAATCTTACACTCAATTAATGTACTTTGGCTTATACCTCTTTCGGCAAACCATTTAACTGTCTTGTTTTGAAGCTTGGTATAGTTTCTCCATTCCTGATCAGGCAAATCATATTCTTTGGATTCCTTGTAGTCTCTTATACCTATTTCTTCGCAATGCCAACACTTAGCCAATCCTTTATCAATGTTAACAGATAAACACGGCTCTTTCTGTTTCTTTCTTGAAGAACTACAAACAGGACACGTGGTTTTTATTGTACCAGAAACCTTGCCTTTTAAATTTATTTCATCCCACGTAATCATCAGAATATAAGTTTTGTTTTTTCAACTCGTGTTCCTGGATGGTATTCACATTCAAACTCCTTGCTAAACCAATTATTAGCCATTGTGTTCTTCCAATTCTTTACTGGCTTACCGTGTGCATTGTGCCAATCTAAACTATCATAATGGTTAAAGGCTTTTTTAGCATGTGAAAGCTTATAGCCCTTTTCAATAAAATATTTTTCAACATCTTTTAAAGTAGGTATTTTTTTAATTTCAATTTCATCTTCAATTTCATCTTCAATTTCAGTATTTGCTTCACTTTTTGCTTTAGCAAATTGAGTTCTTTTGCCACCTTTACTACCAGCCTCAGAACGCTTCTCGCTTATGTCATTATCCTTAATCATTCGCTTTTGGCACAACTTTTCACCATCAATAAATAACACCTGTTCTTCTATTAATTCTGTAATAGCACTTAAAATGTCATCTACCATTATAGGCAAAAGTTTAGCAAGCTTTAAAGCAAAATTTTTTATTTGCTTGCCTGTTTGCTTGTCTTTTTGCTTAAGCAAAATAACACCATATTCTTCTGATTTGTGCATAATACACATTATCTTTATATAAACACCCTGTGTTGCCAAGCTACACATATTTAACTTTTCATCCGTTAAATAATCTTGAACATACAAGGGTAAATAGGGTTGATTCCTTAATGCCATATTAATATCTATAATTAAAAAGCCCCAATCCGGCTGTGAAGCATCCATGAGATGTACCGAAAAGGGGCTATAAGTTCTATGATTAAAGGATACTTCACGGTGTAAAGGTACAAATAACTTTTTAATTATCAAGCACCCATCGCAACTAATTTCCCTAAAATAATCACCACCTGGATAACCAAGTAGATTACTATCAGCACATTCCAAAATGATAGCTTGTTGTTAATGCTCTGTAATATTTCCTGCTCGTTTTTCATCGTCTATGATATTATGTATAAAATAAAGTCGTTTCTTCTTCT
>JBDLJL010000370.1:0-2758 GCA_039714415.1 Bacteroidota bacterium | reverse complement strand
CTACTTTTTCAAAATTAAATTCATTAACAATACTATTCATTTTTTTAGCAATTTTATTGTTACATAAATTACCAATACTACCTTCATGTGTATGGTTTACTGTTTTTTCAGGATTAAAATCATCCTTTTCAATATCTAAGCCTACTTCTTTATATGCATCCCTGAATGGCATTCCGCTTACAACTCTTCTATTTACCTCCTCTACACTAAAAAGATATTCATATTTTTTATCTTCAACAATATTATCATTTATTTTTATTTCTGAAAGCATAAAATTAAGTATTTCTATTATATCCTTCAATTCATCGAAAACAGGAATAAAATTTTCCTTTATGATTTGTAAATCCCTGAAATAACCTAATGGTAAATTATTGGTAATGAGTAAAATTTCATTCGGTAAAGCTTGTATTTTATTACATTTTGCACGTAACAATTCAAAAACATCAGGATTTTTTTTGTGGGGCATAATACTGGATCCCGTTGTTAATTCATCAGGCAAACTGATAAAACCCATATTTTGGCTCATAAATAAATTAACATCCATGCTGAATTTTGATATGGTAGCAGATATTGAAGAAAGAGCAAAAGCCACAACACGTTCCAGTTTGCCACGCCCCATTTGAGCATAAACCACATTATAATTCATTCGGTCAAAGCCTAACAAATCGGTAGTCAATTGCCTGTCCAATGGAAATGACGAACCATAACCTGCTGCTGAACCCAATGGATTTTGGTTTGCAATTTTGTATGCAGATAGCAATAATTGCATATCATCCGTAAGGCTTTCAGCATAAGCACCAAACCACAAACCAAATGACGATGGCATAGCTACTTGCAAGTGAGTGTATCCGGGCATTAAAATTTTCTTGTGTTTTTCACTTTGGGTGATAAAACTTCCAAAAAGTTCTTGCGTGCTTTTAACAATCTCTTTAATTTCTGCACGTATAAACAACTTTAAATCAAGCAGTACCTGGTCATTCCGAGAGCGACCATTATGGATCTTTTTACCGGTATCACCAAGTTTTTGAGTAAGAAGAAGTTCAATTTGCGAATGAATATCTTCAATTCCATCATCAATATTCAGTTTACCCTCTTTATTTAATTGGTATATTGAACGTAATTCTTTTTTAATATTAGCAAGTTCGTCACTCGTTAACAGCCCAATACTTTCAAGCATAATACAATGAGCCAAAGAACCAACGATATCATGTTCGGCAAGGAACATATCCAATTCACGGTCTTTACCCACAGTAAACGCTTCAATTAATTTATTTACTTCTGTTCCCTTATCCCAAAGTTTCATTACTGGATTTTATTATTAAAAAACATTTAAAATATTAAATACTTTGCGTCTTTGCGTGATATATTATTCAAGTTAATAAATCAATATATGTTTTAATTCCATTTTCAATTTCCGATAAATAAATAAACTCATCTGCTGTGTGCGAACGCGCTGAATCGCCCGGACCAATTTTCACTGACGGGAAACCCATTAAAGCTTGGTCAGACAATGTTGGTGAGCCATAACTTTTTAAACCTAACTTTCCGCCTTTTTGAACTATTTCGTGTTCCATTGGAATAGACGACGAATTTAAACGAAAAGAACGTGCTTTCACTTCAGACTTAAGCAATTTATCAATAATTTTAAAAACTTCTTTATTGGAATAATGTTCATTTGTTCGCACATCTACTACAAATGTACAAGTTTCGGGCACAACATTATGCTGCGAACCTGCATTAATCTGGCTAACAGTTAATTTAACCTTGCCTAAAAAATCAGAACTTCTTTCAAATTGATAATTTTCAAGTTTTTTAATATCATCTACCGCAATCAATATAGCATTAATGCCTTCGTCCCTTGCAGCATGTCCGGCTTTTCCTTTAGCAGTACAATCAAGAACCATTAATCCTTTTTCGGCAATTGCCATATCCATACCTGTGGGTTCTCCAACTAAGGCAAAATCTATTTTCCCAAACTCAGGAAGCACTGATGAAACCCCATTAACACCTGACACCTCTTCTTCTGCACTTGCCAGAAATATATAATTGTAGCTTGAATCTTTTTGTTTGCTTAAATGAACAAATGTCATCATTAATGAAACCAATGAAGCACCTGCATCATTACTACCTAATCCATACAATTTGCCATTTTCAACAATTGGCATAAAAGGTTCTTTAAGCCATGACGAAACTGGTTTTACAGTGTCGTGATGTGAATTTAATAATACAGTTGGTTTAGATTCATCATTAATATATTCTACCCAAACATTATTATGTTTCCGTTTTACCTCAAAACCTTTATTTTTCAGAAAACCTTCAATTATGTAAGCAGTTTCACCCTCATTTCTACTTATTGAAGGTATTTCAATTAGTTTTTTTAATAGCGATATGGCTTCCTTATATAATTGGTTCATTACTTGTTAATATTTTTTGGATTGTAGAGACACACGGCCGTGTGTCTCTACAATCCAAACCCCAGCAGTCTAAATACTAATATGATTTTACTATCCTAAAGATTGATGAATTTTCATTGAATTAGCCAAAATATTAGTAAAGCCTTTCACATCTTCACCTGTCCATAATTTATTTTCTTCACCGTAACTACCAAATTTTGCATTCAGCATATCAAAATCTGACTCAACACCTTCAATTTCAAAACGGTAGGGCATCAAATTAATAAACACCTTACCCGTAACCCTTTCCTGGCTATCTTCCATAAACTTTTCAATGTTTCTCATTACCGGTTCAAAATACTGAG
>JBDLJL010000369.1:0-2782 GCA_039714415.1 Bacteroidota bacterium | reverse complement strand
AAGTTTATTAAACTGTGCTTTTGCATAGACAGGGTTTCTGCGTTTTAACTCCATAGAGATAAAATCAGGAACGATATCAGGATCAATTCCATCTAAAAGTGGTATGTCGTTCTTTATTTTTGAAACCCTCATCATTATACAGCCAAGACCGGCTCTTAAAAAAACTGTTTTACCCGCTGTATTTAATTTATCCATATTATCTGCTCTACCCGGTAAAAGTTCACTAGTAGCTACAACAGTATTTTCGAGTTTTAAAACTTCAGACAATACTTCCTGTTCAAGGTTAATGTATAGTTCTTTATTTTTTAATAAATCACCATAAGGAACTCCGGTTCTATCAGTCATCAGATCTCTGGTGTCTACAAAATCGTAATTTAATTCCTTTGCCAGTTTTTGACCCCATATTTTTTTTCTCGTCTCAATATATCCCACAAAAAATATAAGCATAATTTTATATATTTATTTAATATTAATAGTAAAAGCGCCATATCAACTAAGGTCACTGACGGAATGTGTCGGAGTTAATATACCGTTATCTCGACCGTAACGAAGTGAAGTGGAGAGATCTTATTAACTGAGGATGAGATCTCTCGACTATCGCTTTAAGTGACGTTTATTATTTTATTGAACTATTGTATATCACAGCCTCAGCACTTTTATTAGCTTCAATATCGGCTCTGTTCATACGTTGCTTCCTGAATTGACCATTAATATACTTTTGTGTCTGATTTGAATAGTATGGACTAAAAGGATTTCCTGATTGTCCGGTAGGTATTATACTTTCAGAATTCTTTATATTAGAAAAGTCGATAGCAATTCTCTTAGAAGGACCTGATTTTACTTTGTAAATACCGGTACTGTCGAGGGTAAATCCTAATTTGTTTAAGGCATCTTTCGCTGCAGGAACAGGGAATGGGCCTATATTGAATATTTTGTCAAGTGGTTTTATCTTTCCTATAGGGTGTTCGAAAGTTACGGTGTGAACCTGTCCCCAATTCCATTTACTCATGTCGCTTCCTAACTGATAATTAAGGTTGTTATATGATTTTATAAATGCTGACGTAATAATGTCGCTGGGACTTTCATTGTTTTCTGTTTTGACATTGTTCCACCATGGAGAATTTTCGTTTTCCAGTATTATAGGAAAACTTCTTTCCCAGATTAAAGTATGCATTAATGCATCAAACTTTTCTTCTTTCAATTCATCCACAAAAATCATTTTTAATGAATTATACATCCATTTGTAATAGATGGTAGGCGCAATTTCGTCGATCTCGTGGGTACCTTCCCAATTCACGATATATTTTAACATCTCTAATTGTTCGATGTTGAGTTTATCTTTATCGAGATAAGATATCATTTTTGCGCTATTGCTTTTGTATACAGGCGAATTTCCGTTAAGTTGTAAATTCTGTGTATCCTCTAATGTCCATGAATTTTCCTTAGCTTCCAATGCATTTTTTATTGACTTGGCTCTTGTATTTCCCGAGTAATAATATCCGGGATAATCTATACCATCAACAGTAGCCGGAGCATTGTTCGCCGAAAAAATGAATCCGCTTTCAGGGTTTACAGACTGAGGGTTTTTAGAGAAATTGTACCATTCTAAAATGTCATTTTTAGATCTTGTACCGTCAATAATTTCTTTAGGATCTATATGATTTGGTCTTACCGGAAGTTTAGCTGAAGCCCACCAGGCAATATTCCCCGTGTCATCACCGTACATAATATTTAATCCGGGAGCATGAACTAAAGATGCGGCATTTTTTACTTCTTCCATATTCTCAGATCTTGAAAACTTATAAGCCGCTTCTATTAGGTTATTTTTAGGATATTGGTTGTAAACCCACCACATCGAAACAGGTTTTTTCCCATTTAATGATCCAAGAACATCATTTATTATCGCTCCGTGCTTTGTTTCTTTTATTTCGAATTCAACAGTTTCTGAGTCTTTTACTTTTACTTTTTCCGTGCGTATTGATAAATCGAACCAAGTACTGTCCTGAAGGTATTTATCTCCTTTTATTCTTTCCTGGTATAAGTCTATATCGTCATTAGCAAACATTGTTATTCCCCATGAATGCTTTAGTGTGTGTCCGATTAAGGGGAAAGGGAACCCCGCCAGATGATTTCCATAGTATTCTAAATCAGGAGTAGTAATATGGGCTTCGTACCAAACAGAAGGCGAAGCAAAAGCAATGTGAGCGTCATTGGCAAAAATTACTTTTCCGCTTTTTGTTTTTTTAGGACCGATAACCCAAGAGTTAGAACCTATAAATTGGGGGACAGGTAATTTCTTGTCTAAGTTTGCAACTGTATTTGCTATTTCTGTAAAGTCTGAATTTGTTACCGGAATTGTTGTATTGTTTTTTAATGCATGAATAGATAAATCTTCTAAATATTCGGTATCAAAATTATTCTTGATATAGCTTACCAGAGGGTCAGTTTTTAGTCCCATTGCAAAACTATATGCCATATAACCCGTAGTTCTGTAAATATCTTCAATTTCGAACCTCTCAGGTTTTAATTGAATTAACATGTATTCGATTGGTAAATTATCTTCACCAATAAACTGGTTTATTCCGTCCAGATAGGCTTGGGTAGCTGTGGCAATTTTTTTTGTGCTATTGGCCCGGAATTCTTTTGCGGCAACTGTTGCGGCCTTATCAATGCCTATACTTCGCAAAAACTTATCGTTTTCTATCATGTCTTTTCCAAAAAGTTCAGATAATTGTCCTGCACCAACATGACGTATCAAATCCATTTGCCAAAGTCTTTCTGA
>JBDLJL010000368.1:0-2783 GCA_039714415.1 Bacteroidota bacterium | reverse complement strand
TGAATATCGTTTTCGTTTCATTTTGCTCATGGTAATCTCCTTCGTCAGTGTGCGGCTTCCCACCTTAACTCACTGTCCGAATTTTGGGGACCACCTCTTTTTTTGTCGCAAGAAAAATCTTCTTTCAAGTGCATTTACACCACCAAATAGTATGTTTATCAGTATTGATCATTAGCCATAAAACATGCCCTGAGTAATTTTCTTCTGGAGATCCCCATTCAATATCAACAAAGTAACCGAATCGTGTTTTAATAGGATTATGCACTGTATAATTATTCGGTAAGATTTTTTGGGCAACTTGTTCAGAAATAGAACGGATGGAATCTTCTATTCTTTCAATGTTTACTATAACATCAATTTTCCCTTCAGGAAAAATCCAGGGATCTCCCGGGTTATCGGGGATTAAAAATCTTTGTTCTGTTGCATCCAATTTCTTATCGTCAAATGTTGGACTATCTTGAAAGGATGAAACATTTTCCCATGTAATAATAAACGCAACGTTTTCTTTAAATGTAAGCTCTATTCCAGGTTGAAGGTTTGTCGTTAAAAAAGGCCAATACCTTAGAAATGGGAAATATATAAGTTCCGTTCCAACTTGGTAGCCCTGCTTGTTTTCATCTGCTAATGACAACTTATGCCAAGAAATTATCTGATAACCAAGCCCTTGATAAACAGTCGTCCCACCATCTTTTATTGAAGATAATGAAAACGAAAACAAGGGGGGCTTATTGTCTGAAACTAGATTGTAGTCAATCCTTGACAGGAAATACCCGAGAGCAATAAGCCCGAGAAGCACTGCAGTAGCTATGCTTATAGTTCTCTTCTTTCCAAATAAAGGTTTCATCTGCAATCTTTAGTTTTTACCACCCCTGAAAACTATACATTCTGGTATGTAATCTTTACTCATAATGTTTGAAATAAGGGGCGGATAGGCCGCAGGCCTTGACGTCCCGCTTGATTGATTGGATAAGCATTAAAGTTATTAGTTTTCTCTTATTAAAAACCTTAAATATGAAATATAATCCTCAACAATTAACATAAAACTTATTTCAAAACCTTGGATGATCCAAGTGTACATTTTTTCACCTTCAATTTGATCCTCCATTTCAACGTATTCACCTTTTTTACCAAATGCTTTGTTAAGATTAATCAAAGTATTTTCATATATTTTATTTAACTCCTTATAATCTATTTCACATTTTGACTTATTTAATTCTGGATTGTCGCAGTTGTACCATGACTTTTTTGAAACAATTTCGACATCTCGAGATTTTTTTATAGAGTGAAAGTGGATATCGATGGGAAAATAATCTTTCCAATTGTAGTTATTAACGGTTGTTGTTTTAAGCTTACCGCGCACAAATTTTCCTTTACCAATGCCGACAAGCGATTTTGAATGTTTATAAAAGTCAATTGAATAACCTTCATACGTTTTACTTATTTTCTTTTTATTAAATTCCCATTTAATGAAATTGAATGGTGGAGGTAATTCTTTTGTTTCTTTGGCGGATGAAATCAAAGGTAAAAGCAAAATTAGAAAGGATATTAATAAAGGTTTATATGATTTGTTTATAGTTGTCATTTTTTTAGATGCTTAACGCTTTGCTAAGCCGACCGCCGGAGCGGGACTTGTTTTTGTGCTAAACAGCACAAAACATGTGCCGCAGAGGTGGGTCGGCTTGAGCTGATTGCTAGGCATTTCATTGATCTTCCGCTGAAGACCAGCATGGACACCAATCACCAGTTTTTTCAACTTCACGTAGTTGCCATGTAAAATAAAAATCACCCAGAGACAAGCATAAGTCCTTTCTATTTTTATCAGTAAATGAGAACTGAGACATATTAAACCTAAAGCTCTCAATAGGAGTAGAGTCTCTATAAATAGCAATGCTGTGTTCAGCCTTAGTATCTATATCATTAATCCATGAGATATTATCCATCAAAATCTTAATAGGTTCTCTTTCATCAATTTTCACATATAAGCTAGCAGTACTGTCAGTTAATACGAGCTCTGGCGGGGGCTCTGGATGGCCACGGAATTCAGGCAACGGCGCAACACATATTCGCCCCGTTTCTGCGGCAGCTAATATTGGCAGCCATAATATCGAAACAATAATTAAACAAGTCATATATTTATATACCAGCACCTTATGCCTAACGACCAAGCTAACCAGACCGGCCACCGGAGTTATACCGTCAGGCCGCATGCGTCCCCCCGGTCTGGTTAAGAGTTTTGTTAGGTGGCGGCACCGAGTAACATGCGGTGAGAGTTCTGCTATAGATTTAATTATTGTCATTATCTTTTTGTGACTGACTTAATTCTATTGCATTGACCTTTGAATATATTTTATCAAGTTTTTGATGCAAGGAATCTGTCGCATCAATATTCTTGTATGCCATTACGATTAACTTGACGGAAACAAGGAATATGGCTACTTCCAAAAGGATGTCATGAGTAAGACCTTTAGTAAACACGGCTGATACAAATAGGACAAATGTAACGGCAATAATAATCAATGAACCAACATCAAAATGTTTCCTTATTTTAAGCATGACAGTTACCTCCCATAACTTTACCTAGGGCATTCTTCATTTCAAGCAAACTAACGACCAAGCTAACCAGACCGGCCACCGGAGTTAGTCCGTCAGGCCGCATACGTTCCCCCGGTCTGGTTAAGCGCCTGGGTTCAAGTAAGCCGCTTCGCGGCAGAAAAAACAATCTATCATTCAAAAATAACTTGATTTTGTAATCAATATTAATTTACCGTACAGAATATGAGTGT
>JBDLJL010000367.1:0-2808 GCA_039714415.1 Bacteroidota bacterium | reverse complement strand
CACAGGAGGGTATAAAAAAGGGAATTATGTCAAATTTGACATAATTCCCGCTTTGGTGATCGCGACAGGATTCGAACCTGTGACCGTCTGCTTAGAAGGTATTTTTATATGCGTTTTATATAGCTGAAATACAATTATATAAGTTTTTTAAAAATTAAATACTACAAGTATTCTACAAGTGAAAAATATTGTGATTTAATGAATTGAAATATAGATTTTTATAAAGATTACAATTAGCATCAAATTTTCAAAAAAAAACTATGAAAACTTGGACTATAATATTAGCTTTTGTCTACTTCTAAACTGTCTTATTTTTGGGGAATATTACAATATATAAATATTATTTCAAATTAGTTTTGATAATTTAAAATTAAAGTATTCCCTTAAATATTTCAATATTATAGCTATAAAAAGTATGCATTTTGTATAAATGATGATGAATATCATCGTTTTTGTTGACGGTCGTCATTGCATGGCAAAAATAGAAATTAGACCTTCATAAATTATTGACCCCTAAACTATTATTATGACAAATAAACTAAACGCTGGGTTTCTCTTAGAAACTAATGAAAAAGTATATCTTTTTCAAGATAATATGTATTATCGCTACGAACCAGGTGACAGGGTAGATATGTACTACCCTAAACTAATTAGAGGTAATTGGAAAAATTGGCCATCTGACTTTTACAATGGAATTGATGCGGCTCTTTACCTACCAAGTAATAAGAAAATATACTTTTTTAAGGGTAATAAATATATTCGCCATACCTTCGGGCATGGTTGCGATAGTGGATATCCTAAACCAATTAAAGGTAATTGGAAAAATTGGCCATCTGACTTTTACAATGGAATTGATGCGGCTCTTTACGAATCAAGTAATAAGAAAATATACTTTTTTAAGGGTAATAAATATATTCGCCATACCTTCGGGCATGGTTGCGATAGTGGATTTCCTAAAACTATTAAAAAGTGGAAAAATTGGCCATCTGACTTTTACAATGGAATTGATGCGGCTCTTGTATGGACTAATGGAAAGCTAATTATGTTTAAAGGAGATAAATATATTCGTCACACTTTCGGTCAAGGTTGTGATAGTGGATACCCTCAAACTGTAGGAGGAACAAAATGGGATGGAGTATTTGGAATATTCTCAGCAAAAAGGACAATTAATGGAACTGTAAAATTTAGAGAAACTAATCAACCTGTTCATTTTGCGTTGATTAAAGCATGGGATGCTGATATTGACGAAGCAGATAAGATGTGTAATACACAAACAGGTGGAGATGGAAAATATTGGATGCGGTATGCTGGAGGGCCATGGGATTCTGCAATTGGAACTGCTTTTCGTCCAGATATTGTAGTAGGAGTTTTTGTTAAAGCACGAGATAATCGTTGGAGCAGGGTATATAAATCACCAGAACATACTAATCATACTATGTCAAGAGCTCTGACTGAAAATGTAAGTATTCATCCGCCTGACACGTTTGTTGAAAATCACACTTCTTTTGATCCAACAGTACATGGTTTCGGATTTGATAATAAAAAATTTGTAGTTTGTGGTCTTCCTTCATGTCATTATGAGCACTTTGAATTTCCTATGGAAATAATTGATGAAATGGCAGCTATTATTTTTGAATATTTGAAGAATATTTTTACTTTTAACTGGGCATTGTGTGGTGGCATGTGTTTGAGTGCACTAAGGCGATATAAGAGGGGACAATCTCCACCAATGCCAGAATTTTCGGCTGAGGTGAAGGAAGAGTTGGTTCGTTGTCAATGTGACACACTCTTTAATCAATCTCCACATACTTGGGCTAAAATCATAGTGTGGCAAGCAATGCCTAATTATCCCGATACAGTTGCTCTGCATACCATAGGTTATAATACAATTTCAGAATGGATTAAATTGAAGAAATCGATTGACAGGGGTAATCCAAAAATTCTTTGTCTTATAAGAGTTGGTCCTACAAATGCCCCATTTGAAGTCGCAGATAATCATCAAGTTGTAGCCATCGGATACAAACAAAATTTATATAATAATGAGGTAGAGGTTTTTGTATATGACCCAAATTATAATGGCAAAACTTCAAGTATCCTTTTTAATACACAATTACCACAAAATTATATAAATGCCAATCAAATCACTAATGGGGAAGAAAATAAAACAGTAAGGGGGTTTTTCATAGTAGAAGTTGCAGTATAATGTGTTAATGTATATTATTAACAAATCATAAACACTATCCCAAAAGTGAACAGAATTAATTTTATAGGGTTCAATTTTCCAGAGTTGAACCCTATTTTCAATAAAGTTAAGAACTGGTTTAAAATGTCAAATAGTAACACTCACATCCTCCCAAACAGCACCCATTTTCGGGTTTTGAATTTGAATTTCTGCAACAGGTTCATTTAACAAACTCTCGGACAAACACTGACTATAAATATTATAACGCAACAAACTTAGATCTTTGTTTTGAAAACGGTTTTTATCATGAACCACTTCATTTTGTTTAAAATCTTCACCTTTATTAATTTTCATAATAAATATCAGCATCAAACTGTGATTTTGCACTAATACACATAGTTCCTTTAATTGTATACTATTATAACGGTAATTAGGAAAAGATTGAAAACTATGTCCGTCTGCCTAAGTTAATCATAAAATCAAAGATGTTATAAATAACAAAACCCCATATAACATGGGGCTTTGAAGGTGATCGCGACAGGATTCGAACCTGTGACCGTCTGCTTAGAAGGCAGATGCTCTATCCAGCTGAGCTACGCGACCATTATTTAATCTATAGTGTGAAA
>JBDLJL010000366.1:0-2863 GCA_039714415.1 Bacteroidota bacterium | reverse complement strand
AGCAGTATAAAGCCCGAACGCCTAACACGCGGTCATAAAACATTGGGGGCAAAGTGGTTATTCGAGCCTCGGTTCTCGCATCAAAGTTCGTTGTACCTTGATAGTGAAGTAGCTCCGAAATCCCCAACGTTTCATACCGCCAACCGTTACCTTGTGCAAATTCCAGTGAAACTGACCACCCCATACCAGTTTAAATTGACCATCTGTGCCGATTTAAATTGACCAGGGTAAAAAACACACCTAAAAAGAACGATAATTTTCATACATTTCTGTTCAACAAATTTACTTAAAAAACTTCATTATTTCACATGTTTTTTTCTTCTCATAGATTCACCATTTAATTCAATTCTATGAGCATTATGAACAAGCCTGTCTAAAACAGCATCGGCAATAGTTTTTTCACCGATTACATCGTACCATTTTCTAACAGGTATTTGAGAAGTTACAATTATAGAACCCTTGCTATGTCTGTCTTCTATAATTTCTAAAAGAGCAATTCTATTTTGAGCATCCAATAATTGAAGCCCAAAATCATCGATTATTATTAAGTGCTGACGTTCTATTTTAGCCAATTCTTTTAAATATGAACCATCAGCCTTAGCTATTTTAAGTTTAGCAAACAACTTGTTGGTATTAAAATACATTGTTCTATAACCTTCTGTACAAGACTGATAACCAAGAGCAGTAGCCAAATAACTTTTCCCAACACCAGTACTGCCTGTAATTAAGATATTTTCATTATTCTTAATGAAGTTACATTCAGCGAGACGTAATATTTGATTCTTGTCTATATTCCTGTTTTCATCATAACTAATATCTTCAATATTAGCTTTGTACTTAAATTTAGCACCTTTTACCATTCTCTCTACTTTACGGTTGTTTTTATCGTCCCATTCTGCAGTTATAAGCATGGATGCAAATTCATCATTAGTATAATGCTCGTTTAGAGCATTACCAATAGCGTTTGTAAAAGCATTATGCATACCAAACAACCGCATTTGTTTCATTTTTTCAAGTGTTAATTCATTCATCTGTTCAAAATTTATTAAGTTAAGTTCTTTTTAAAAAGTGATTATATGTTTTTATAAAAGCCCTTAGTAAGGGTTTAGTTATAATAATTATTGCCTCTTATATTCTTATGCTGAGGTATGTTATGGGTTTCATCTTCAGTGTAATCCAGTTTATCTAAACCTTTTTCTAATATGGTTTTGATGATTTTATAGTTGTAAATATTAAAATCATTAGCACGTTTACAAGCATCTATTAGTCTTTGTTTTTCTACTTTCTTAGTCATCGACAATACACCTATACAGCTTTTGTAAGCTTGTTCAGGGTGCTGTTTGTGCTCTAATAACTCACAAATAAAGGTTTTGACAGGTTCTCCTATTGAAGCTGCCCAATCTATAAATTTCTGAGGATTCCAATCGGTTACAAACTGATGAGAACTGGCCATATGTTCGTTTATGGTAGTATAATTATATGCCCTTGGATTACGTTTATGTTTAGCTATTAAATTGTATTTATGATATATTTCAACGTATTCGGATGTATAAATAAGTTTTACTTTCCTTTTGATATACTGATATGGCACACTGTAATAATGCTTATCCTTACTTAGTAAAGCATGTGCATTGGGCAATACCGTCGCAAAGCTTTGATGTTTGATTTCATATAGTTTTTCCGGTAATGGTTTCAGTTCCGGTTTATCTGTTGTTTCAAAAAGTGTTGCTCTTGTATCTGTTCTACCGCTAAGTGGTTTATTATTATGTTTGTCTAATTCTGTCCAAATAGCATGATTTAAATCCTCTAACGAATGAAAAATTTGATTTCTTAATACAGTGTATATTCTTGTATAAAGGATTTTAACAGCTCCCTCGGCTAGTGATTTATCTTTGGGTTTATAAGCTCTTGCAGGAAGTATTACTGTGCCATAATGATCTGAGAAATCAAGGAATGTATCATTTATGGTTGGTTCATATTTACTACTTTTTGTTACCGCTGATTTTAAATTGTCTGGAACTATGGCTGCCGGAACACCCCCATAAAAATGCAAGGAGGCTTCAACTGATTTTATAAAATCTTCTTTTTGTTGACTCATACTGGCCTCGGCATAGGTATATCCGCTCGCTCCAAGTATAGCTACAAAGAATTGAACCTCTGTTATTTCGCCAGTGTCTTTATCTACTATTTGAAGGGTTTTTCCGGCATAATCGATATACATTTTATCACCTGCTTTATGGTTCATGTGCATCACCGGATTAACTTTTTTGCTCCAAATGTTATACCTGTCCATAAACTGACTGCTACGTAATCCGTCAGGGTGTTTGGCTATGTATTCCTCCCAAATTAATTGTTTGGTTACTCCGGTTCGTTTTAACTCTTTTTCCATGTATGGAAACATGTCGTAAACGGCTCGTAGCTTGGGGGATAGCTCAGGCTCTCCTTTGCTAAAGAGCTTTTCAAGTTCTTCATCACTTTTGTTATTAATGATCTGAATATCTAAATTCAGCACCTTGTACATGTTGATGTACTTTTTTACGGTATTGCGTGATAGTTGCAAATACTTACTGATAAAATTTTTGCTTTGTCCCTGATGGTGCAATACAATACATTTTCTTACTTTACTCATTTCTACTTTTTTATTAGCCATAATTTGTGATGTTTTTTTTGCCACAAATCTATGGTTTGAAATGATGAAAAGTCGTCCTTTTTTGGGGTGGTCAATTTGAACCGGTACGCATGGTCAATTTAATCCGGAATCAGGTGGTCAGTTTGAACCGGAATTAGATGGTCAATTTAACCGGATTTTCCAGCTGGAACGGTTGTTAAAGAAAAACAAAATTGAACTATCACCGGAAAAAGC
>JBDLJL010000365.1:0-2870 GCA_039714415.1 Bacteroidota bacterium | reverse complement strand
AAACTGCAAATAGCGAGCTATTTAAAGCGTTTTTTTAAGCAGAAAAAGGACAAAAGAACAAGTTTGAATGTAAAGGTTATTTCTTAACGAGCACTTAGTTAAGGCTGAAAGCCTTATAGTTAATAGCACAGGGCAACGCCCTGTGTGATAATTATAGCATAAAATTTAGCCCTGCCCGCGTGTCGCCGTAGCTTTAGCGGAGGCACAATGGGCGAAAGTTTTGGGACAAGTAATCCTCTAACTAAAGGACATTGAGTAGCATTTTATCAATATAATAATTTAGCTATTTCTTGGTTTATTTATGATTTAATACTAAAAATATTATAATTCCTGAGTTCTGAAATTAGATATGTTAATATTATTTTTATTTGTAAATTCAAAGTTTATTTTACAATTTTACGTTTATTCTTTAATTCTTATTAAGTATTAATTATTTAGAAGATGAAAAATTTATTTTGGGTATCCATAATCTTTTCAGTATTATTTTGGTCTTGTAATGATGAAGAGCAATCAGGTAATGAAAACAATGAAATTCAGCTTACTGAAGATCTACAAATCGAAGATATCAAAACTGAGAATATGCGAGATGCGAAGCTGGATGTTGATTATGTAGCATTTTTGACACAGTTTAAAGAGGTAAGTCTTCCTTATGAACTGAATCCTGAACAGGAAGATGTTTTTGGCAAAATATCAGTTGAAAATCAGATTAAATACCTGGCGGAAGCTGAAGACCTTGATAAAGCTGATTTTGAGGAAATGGCAGAATACACAGATTTCTTTTTTGTGAGCAGACCAGTTCAGTCTGATCTTTTTAATGCGGTTGTTTATGCCCGTTTTGAGATGGGTTCCACCTATTATTTTTTGTGTACTTATGATAATGATGGCAAATTAATTTCAAATATCGATTTTGCAGCCTATGAGCTAATTGGTGCAGGACCACAAGCCGGTCAGGAATACAACACAAAAGGAAAAATTGAATCAGACCTAAAAGTTACGGTAACAACTGATGAAGAAACAATAAGCTATCAAATAATAAAGAATGGAAAAATAGACAAATTGTAAAAAATCAAATATTGAATTCAATTAAAAGGTCGTTTCTAAAAAAGGAACGGCCTTTGTTGTATATAAATGATACGAAAAATAAGCAGTTGGAATCGTAAGAAATATATTGCAAATTTGTTTATCTGTGAAAACCTCATTGTTGGATTTAATAAAGAAATTTAATTACTCTACAAAAAGGACATGATTATAATTCAATAGCTATAATAATTTTAAATACTTGAGAACCTAAATTCTTTTATTATGATTGTCAAAGTATTATATTTTTTTGTTTTTTTCATTTTTACCTGTGGGTTTTCCTTTGCCCAAAGTGAGTATCAGTTTATGGATGATTTTAATGATAATTCCCGAAATTGGTCCATTACCAATAATCAGGATATAAGATCTCAAATTTTTAATAGCAGTTATAAAATTACTCATTTACGAAAAACATTGTCCTATAATTTTTGGAGACAATTTGCTATAAACGTTGATGATGATTTTTTTATTGAAACAAAACTAAAACAGGTTTCCGGTGTTGATAATTGGGGCTATGGTATTGTCTGGGGTGCCAGGGGATGGGACAATAGTTATAAATTTACGATATCTTCAAACGGGATGTTCAAAGTTGGGGGTTATAAAAATAGCAAGTATTTTGAATGGCAGAAGTGGAAAGTGAGTAAAAAAATTATGCCGTTAGGACAAAATAATGTGTTGGCAATTAAAAGAATTGAAGACAAGCTATATTTTTATATTAATAATACCTTGGTGTATACCCATAAATTTGAACAGTTTTTTGGTACATATATGGGTTTTATTCTTGAGAAAAATATGAGTGTCGCGGTTGATTTTTTGCGAATAAAATATCAAAAACTTAGAATTGATCTGGTAAATAATATTAATCCCAATTTTAAAAAGAAAAATCTTGGTACAGGGGTTAATTCAAAATATTCAGAAATTGCACCCATCATATCACCTGATGGAAATACATTGTATGTTGGAAGGGAGCATGATCCCCGGAACATAGGTAAAGAAAAGAATTATGATGTTTGGTACGCTACAAGAAATAGAGATGGTAGCTGGGGCACGATGAAACAAATGGGTAAATCTGTAAATAATTCAGGAGATAACCTTGTTATTGCAGTTTCGCCGGATGGAAATACTTTGTGGTTAGAGGGTTTATACACAAAAAGCGGTAGCCATTTAAGTGACCAGGGAATTTCCATATCACAACGTACCGCTAATGGATGGTCTGTTCCTAAAAAAGTGCATATTGAACAGTTTTATAATAAAAACCAGTATGAAAGTTATTGCCCCACGATTGATCGGAAAATATTAATTATGTCTATTGAAAGGGATGATACATATGGTCAGAAAGATTTATATGTAAGCTTTCGCCTACCTGATGGTAATTATAGTCAACCTTTTAATATGGGGCCTGATATCAATACATTTTTAAATGAAGGAACACCATTTATAGCCCCGGATAATAAAACTTTATATTTTTATTCCTATGGGCATCCCGGTTATGGGAGTGCTGATATTTTTGTAAGCAAAAGGCTGGATAACAGCTGGCGGAAATGGTCAAAACCAAAAAATCTGGGACCTACCATTAATTCAAATGATTGGGATACTTATTATTCAATATCTGCTAAAGGAGATTTTGCTTATATAGTATCTACTAAAGGATCGTTGGGAAATGAGGATATACAGGAAATAAAGTTGAGTGAAGAAGCCCGTCCGGATCCGGTTGTTCTTATATATGGAAAAGTTTACAATAAAAAAACGAAAAAACCAATTGGGGTAGATATTGTTTATGAAAACCTGAAAAC
>JBDLJL010000364.1:0-2881 GCA_039714415.1 Bacteroidota bacterium | reverse complement strand
CGGATACATCTCCGCAAATGTTGTGGTATGAGCTCCTTGTTTGTGTGTTTCAGAAACAGGCTGTGTTTTGATATTTAAATTGGGCTCAATGGCATTGATCAAAGTAGATTTCCCAACTCCGGAATGTCCAGAAAATAAGCTGGTATTATCTTTCATAAGTTTTATTACGGCTTGAATATTAGTACCTTCTTTAGCTGAAATATCTATACATGTATAGCCAATTTTTTCGTAGAGATCTTTTAAATAATCTTTTTCATACAGTAAATCCTCATCATATATATCAATTTTATTAAATAATAAAACAGCCTGTATATGATAAGCTTCAGCAGTTGCTAAAAAGCGATCAATAAATGCAGTATATGTTTTAGGATGTTCTAGAGTAATTAGTATAAAAGCAATATCAATGTTGGCAGCAATAACATGAGTTTGTTTTGACAACTTAACCGATTTCCGAATAATATAATTCTTTCGATCATGAATAGCGCTGATAATACCGGTTTCTTTTCCTATTTCAATTTCAAAATCTACCCAATCGCCGACAGCGACAGGGTTCGTGCTTTTTATTCCCTTAATTCGGAATTTACCTTTTATGCGACACTCAAAGGTTTTACCTTCATCGGTGCGCACTTTATACCAACTTCCGGTCGATTTTGTGACAACTCCTTGCATGTTGTAAAAATATTGAATTTTTAAAGAACAAGGAATATAGTTAAGCCTTTATCAATTTTTTATCTGTTCCCAGTCGGTTTAGCATGGTAAAATGACTTTTTAAGGCACCAAAAAATGTCTTGTGTTTGTTGTAGGTGATATTAAAATCAGATGCTGTCTCTTTAACTATTTTAGAGATTTTTTTATAGTGAATATGGCAGATTTTTGGAAATAAATGGTGTTCTACCTGGTAGTTCAAACCTCCTATAAACCAAGAAAAAAAGCGGCTTTTGTCCGCAAAATTTGAGGTAGTTTGCATTTGGTGAATTGCCCAGTTATTATCTATGCTGCTATTCTTATCCGGTTTTGGAAATACTGTTTCTTCCACAACATGAGCCGGTTGAAAAATTAGCGCTAAAGCGAGTCCGGTAATAAAATGCATAATTAAAAATCCGAGTAATACGTGCCACCAAGGTAAATCGATAAGCATGATGGGTAATATCAGTGTTAAAACAATATACCATATTTTGTGAATAATAATTTGCCATAATGCTTTAGAGAAACTGATTCCTTGTCCGGAAAGTAATCCTCGTTTATTATAGCGCACCAGTTGTTCATAATCTTTACTCACATACCAATAAAGACTCATTATTGCGTAAAAGAAGGGCGCATAATACATCTGATAACGATGCATTTTTTTAACCTTTTGATTGGGAGAAAGACGTATAAAAGGAGTTTTGATATCTTCGTCATAACCATCAATATTGGTATACGAATGATGTAATACATTGTGTTGGATAATCCAATTTTTATGGTAACCCCCTAAGAAGTTTAGCAGAAACCCCAAGGTTTTATTCACCCATTTTTTCTTTGAATAAGAACCGTGATTGGCATCATGCATAATGGATAAACCAATACCTGACATACCAAAGCCCATAAGGGTCCAAAGAACATAATTTAGGTAAATAGTATTTACCATTCCGATTAGCATAATAATAAGAGGAACAAAATACAACACGATCATAAAACCGGTTTTAAATTTCATTTTGGCATTCGCATATTTTGTGATATTATTTTCTTTAAAATATTCGTCAACCCTACTACGAAGTTCTTTAAAAAACTCGGATTGAGATTGTGTGTTAAATTTTACAGCTTTGAAACTCATTATTTTGTTGTTTGTATTATTAAAACCACAAATAACGTGGACTTATTGCTAAAGTACAACATTATTGTACTATATAAATGAATATTAAGCATTATTGTCTGGTTAAAGACTTAAGAACGACAACTATTTAACCATTTATGTAGCTGTTTTTCACGCAAAGCCCGCAAAGCAATTATAATATTTGCTTATATGAAGACAGACAAACGCAAAGGAACGCAAAGTTTTATGAATGCTTTGCATTCATTTTTTTCACACCCTTGCCTTTGTCGGCAGGCGGGTTTGCGTATTGAAGAATATGAGTACTATTGAACTTAGCGGTCTTTGCGTTAAAAATTGTATCTGATGTATAGTTACTAAGAACTCTGTATATGTAATTTACTCTGACACTACTAAATATTAAATAGAAATGCGCCGGTTAAAAAAAACCAACGCATTCTCTTTAATTGCACAACTTCTTCTTAAACAGAAAAAATATCCTTCAATTGTTTTACCATACCTCCGTTTCCGGAAACAGTGATTTCACCAATTTTATCTGCTATTTTTTCGACATATTCCATTTCTTTTAACTTAAATAGCATGTCATTTTCTTCCATTAATTTGGCTGTGTTTAACAAACTTCTTGTTGAAGCTGTTTCTTCACGTCTTGTAATAGTATTGGCCTGTGCTTTCTTTTGTGCTACCAAGACTTGATTCATGATCTCTTTCATATCACCAGTCAAGATTACATCTCTGATACCACTAGTTAAGACACGTACACCTAGTTTAGATGCAGCAGTTTTTACGTTTTCAAATACTGCTTCAGCAATAGATTCTTTACGTTCTAAAAGCTCATCTAAAGTGTATGTGCCCACATAAGCACGCAATACTAATTGCATGGCGATATATAACTGCTTTTCGTAATCCTTGTTTTCAAGCAAGGCTTTTTTAACATCAATAACTTTGTATTGTGTGTAAAAGTTAATACGGATGGCAGCCTTATCTTTGGTTAACAATTCTTGACCCGCTACCTCTAATTGCAATTGACGCAAATCTGCTTTTACAACTTTAATAGTCGATTCGTTATTCCAA
>JBDLJL010000363.1:0-2924 GCA_039714415.1 Bacteroidota bacterium | reverse complement strand
AAACGTAGGCATAGCAGGGTTCTGTCGAGGCTTTTTAACGCGGTTAGTGTGCAAAAGAACAAGCCTGAATGATTGAGTTATTGTTTTACAATGCCTAAGGTATTCTCCTATTTTTCGGGGCAATCTATGAGCTTGCTTTGCAAGGTTAAGCATATCTTTTTGTTGAGCTATTAAGTTTTTAATTATACCCTCGATGAGGGCTTCAATCTGTATAATTAATTATGAGGGAAATGGAACCATATATAAACTAATTATTTAATATGTTTTTTTACTAATCAAAAACGAAACAAAATGAATAGAATAATAAAATTTGCAGTTGCTATTATTGTATTATGGTCAATTGTATCGTGCGGGAACAATTCAAACACTGATGCTGATAACAGTACAGAAGAAAAAAGCAGTAAAAATACTGTTAATGAAACTGTTAATGAAACCGGAACTTTTACCGATGCCAGGGATGGCAAAACCTATAAATGGGTAAAAATAGGCGTGCAAACATGGATGGCCGAAAACCTTAATTACACGGAAGATGACGGAAATATGAGAAATATTCTGGATAATAAGGAATGGGCTAATAATACTGAATTATTTAATGGTTGGTGTTATTACGACAATAATCCGGAAAATGGGGAAAATTATGGTGCGCTATACCAGTGGGAAGCTGCTAAAAATGCTTGTCCCGATGGTTGGCATTTACCTACAAACGATGAATTGGGGCAATTAATAAGCTATCTTGTGGAAAACGGGTACACCTTTGATGGTATAAAAGAAAACGAAGGGATAGCTAAATCTTTAGCATCTGCTGATGGTTGGGATAAATCGGAATACGCTGATAGTGATGATGAGTATGGAATGGTTGGCAGTTCTAATTTCCCTGAATTTCAAAACAAAACGGGCTTTTCGGCTTTGCCGGGCGGTAGCCGTAGCGGAGTAGACGGCAAATTTGACAGCAAAGGGCATACCGGCTATTGGTTTACTGCTACCAGTAAAAAAAATCGGGCTTACGGGTATAAGCTTTATAATGATGATGCGGAAGTCTCTGATTTTTTCGACCAAAAAAAAGGGGGGTACTCAGTACGCTGTGTTAAAAATAAATAATTGTTTAACAGGTAATAACAACAGCTTTAGTCCTCATGGCTTGCTCCGTTTAATAAAGTGAAGACTTAGTGAATAAATTTAAAACAATAAAACAAGTAAAAAGATGAATAACAAAATTTTTATCATAATTACTTTTCTGATCCTTCCTTTTTTTTATGTTCAGGCACAAAATATTGAAAAATCGGAAAATTGTATCGGAAAATATTTGTTTAATAATAATATATCTGATCAAAGCCCAATAAAAAATGACGGAATTGCACATGGCGGCAATTTTACTTTCGACAGAAACGGTAAAGCAAACAGTGCTTATCATTTTAACGGGAACGGGGATTACATTGAAATAAAAAACCCGGTAAAAAATGATTTTACGGTTGCATTTTGGCTACGTACCATGCAATCTGGCTATAATGCAGAAGACGGTGCTTTTTACGGTTCCACAGGGATGGTTGATAATGAATGTATCGGTTGCGGTAACGATTTCGGTGTTGATTTATTAGACGACAGGGTTGTTTTTGGAATTGACGAATACCATTTGCCTTCAACAACTTACATCAACTCAGGACAATGGGCGCATGTGGCGGCTGTAAGGGATAGTGCAACTGCAAAAATGTTTTTGTACATAAACGGAAAATTAGACACAACATTAAATACTGATCCTGATTATTATATAGAAATTGGAGAGCAGCCGGATATCTATTTCGGGAAATTGCATGCTGCCGATGAAGACGAAAAACCGTTTTTCAATGGGGATTTGGATGATATTTACATTTTTAACAGGGCGCTTTCTGACAAAGAAATTTTCAAACTGGCTTATGGCAATATAAGCAAGGCAGGTTTGCTTACATTTAAAGGTAGTGTTGTTCTGGCTGATAAACCGGTTGTGTTGCGGGATATCCGGTTTAATGCCGGGAAAGCAGATATACAGGTAAAAGGGAAACTTGAACTTGATGCTGTTGCCGCCTGGTTAAAAAAATACCCTGATATAAAAATTGAACTCTCAGGGCACACCTCAACTGATGGGGACAAGGCTGTTAATGATAAACTTTCAGGGTCACGGGCAGATGCCTGCAAAAAATATTTGATCGGAAAAGGAATTGCTGAAAACAGGATTATAAGTAAAGGGCATGGTTCTGATTTCCCGGTTGTTGCAAATAAAACAGAAGAGGGGAGAAGGGCTAACAGAAGAGTTGAACTTAAAATTATTAAAACAAATTAAAATAATAAGCCTGGTTGAACACACGATGTGTAAGCGTAATGTGTGGTGTAGCTTTATGCTAATATTAAAAAGTTTTTATACCCACACTACGCTTATACATTCTAATATGCTAATATTAAATATTGATTTGACGATTTGAACTGTAGGTGGCTTCTAAAAATTCAAGGTTTAAGGCTTTCAAATTTTTCAAGGCTCGATTTTACTTCTGCAAATGAGTGTGTTGAAAAATTTGAGTAACGCAGAAATTTGGATTTTTAGAGGTTACCTTTAATGTAATAAACTGTGAATAACAGCAAAGGAGCTGTAAATATATAACTACTACTTTTATCGTTATTATTTTGCCCTTTTACTGCTTCAAAAAAACTCTTAAATAGTTCACTATTTGCGACTTATTTTGATTTGTAAAAGAACAAAAAATTTAGATAAAAGAAGCATTTATTTGTTTACAACTCCAAAGTAAATAAACAGCTTACCAGAAACCGGTAATTAAATACTATTTTATTCAAAAGCTCCCATTTTGAGCATAGAAATTTCTTTCTCTTCAAGGAAGCGCCATTTACCACGTTGGACTTTCTTTTTTGTAAGGCCTGCAAAATATACCCGGTCTAGC
>JBDLJL010000362.1:0-2925 GCA_039714415.1 Bacteroidota bacterium | reverse complement strand
TAAAATTTTTACCACATATTCCGAGGGAAGAATTCCCTGCACAAGCTTTGGCTATTGAATTATACAAAGAAGCCGGCGTACGTGGAGTAGAACTTGGTACAATTATGGCAGACCGTGACCCGGTAACACGTGAAAACCGATTTCCTGATTTGGAATTGGTTCGTCTAGCCATTCCAAGAAGAACATACACAAATAATCACATGGATTATGTAGCTGTTGCTTTAAAGAATGTTTTTGACAGACGTGATTCAATTAAACGAGGTGTTAAAATAGTGAAAGAAGCTCCTGTTCTTAGACATTTTACTGTTGAATTAGAACTGCTATAACTAATTGAATTGATACATAATAATGAAAATGAATCCGGAAAATAATATTTTCCGGATTTTTTATGTTCAATAACTGATATTATTCAACATTTTTTCTAATAAAGCTTGTATTTTTGTTCCCATAAATATTTAAAACCTAATTTCAATATTATATGACAAAATTAAATACTCCGGTAAGCGTAGGGAATATTGGCCCTAAGGTTCGGTCTGATTGTCAGGTTACTCTTGAATTAAGAGATAAAGGCGAAATTCAGCTTTCGATTAAAAGTAAAGTTAATGCCTTATTTGGCAAGTCAATTGAAAAATTATGCTATGATGAGCTGGCTTTTTTTGGAATTGAACATGCTATTTTGTCAATTGTAGACAGAGGGGCTCTTCCGTTTGTGATTATGGCAAGAATAGAAGCAGCTGTTAAACAGTTAATTGATACTGAAAAAGAATTTCTTCCGAATATTATTCAGGAGAACACGAATGAAACACTAAAGGAACAGTTTCGGTTTTCAAGATTATACCTTCCGGGAAATTCGCCAAGTATGATGATAAATGCTGGCATTCATAATCCAAATGGCATTATATTAGATCTTGAAGATGCAGTAGCACCAGAAAAAAAAGAAGAAGCCCGCTTTTTAGTTAGGAACGCCCTTCGTGCTGTTAATTTTTATGGTGGCGAACGTATGGTACGTATCAACCAACTGCCCAAAGGTTTGGAAGATTTGAACTTTATCATTGCGCACCATGTGAATCTAATCCTCGTCCCTAAATGTGAAAGTAGGGATCAAATTCAGCAAATAGATAAGCGCATTGCGGAAATTAAACAGAAAAATGAAATAAATTATCCGGTGTATTACATGCCTATTATCGAAAGTGCTTTAGGAGTTGAGAAATCCTTTGAAATAGCAACTGCATCTGATAATGTGGTGGCTCTGGCTATTGGTCTTGAAGATTTTACAGCTGACCTTGGTGTACAAAGAACAAATGAAGCAAAAGAATCCCTATATGCAAGAAGCCGAATTGTAAACGCGTGCAAAGCAGCAGGAATTCAACCAATTGATTCTGTTTTTTCTGATGTTTCTGATATGGAAGCCTTAGCTGCAAATGTTAAAGTTTCAAAATCTTTAGGTTTTGAAGGTATGGGATGTATTCACCCTCGACAAATTGCTGTTATTCATGAGAATTTTGCTCCTGAGGAAAAAGAAATTGAAAAAGCAAAAAAAATCATTGTAGCTTTTGAAGAAGCCAAATCAAAAGGATTAGGCGTGGTCTCACTTGGAACAAAAATGATTGACCCACCAGTTGTTAAACGTGCAGAAACTACAATTGAGTTGGCTGTTAATTTGGGACTACTTCCCAATAACTGGATGGATTAGACTAAGCAAATTGATAGTAATTAATGATTATAGATGCTAAATTATAGATTATAAATTAACCAGATACCAGAATTAAAGTTAACGAATCTAAATTAGCTATTATAATTGTTCTTTTCTGAAATAATAACTGACTATTTTATAGTAAAACAAAGAAACTATGAAAGAAAATTTAATACAAGGTAAGAGTTTTGATTTTGCACTTCAAATAATTGAATTATATTAAAGGTAATCTCTAAAAATTCAAAATTGGAGGCTTTCTGATTTTTTAAGGCTCGATTTTACTCTTGTAAATGAGTGTCTTAAAAAATCAGAGAAACAAAGAAGTGGGGATTTTTAGAGGTTGCCTAAAGTGTTAATTGAAAGTAAAGAGCTACACAGTAGAAATTAAACTAAAAAGGCTAAAGAGAAGCTCCTTTAACCTATAATTTAAAATCTAAAATCTATAATTTCCAATAATTATGAAACTTGTAAAAAATGCAATAGGCCGCATAGTGCCAACTGAAATAAACGGAGAAAAACAAATCCCTTATCAGGGAGTTAATAAATATAAAATTGAGGGTGTGAAGCACGCACCAAAAATCCCATCAAACAGTAATTTCCCATTAGATGGAAACAAAAAAGTTGCAAGCCTTAAAGATGCATTAATTAAAGCAGGGTTGAAAGATGGGATGACCATTTCCACACATCATCACTTTAGGAATGGCGACTTAATTGCCAATCAAATTTTTGATATTGCCAAAGAGTTAGGTGTTAAAGATTTAAGATGGTATCCATCTGCATCCTTTCCCTGCCATGAACATTTAATTCAATATTTGGAAGATGGCACCATTAACAGAATTGAAGGCAGCATGAATGGTGCTTTAGGAAAATTCTGTTCTGAAGGGAAAATGAAAGGAACAGCAGTTTTACGCTCACATGGGGGAAGATACCAGGCAGTTCAGGATGGCGAAGTGAAAATTGATATTGCTGTTATTGGTGCAGCTTGTGCCGATCCGTTTGGCAATGCCAATGGCTTGTACGGGCAATCAGCAAGTGGCTTGTTAGGTTTTGCCCTGGCTGATTCGGAATATGCTGATAAAGTAATTGTTGTAACAGATAATATGGTAAAATTTCCATGCATTCCCTGGCAAATTCAAGGTAATCATGTTGATTATACCGTAGAAATGGATAAAGTTGGTATACCTGAAAAAATTATTTCCGGAACAACCAAAATTACCAAGAGCCCCGACCGG
>JBDLJL010000361.1:0-2931 GCA_039714415.1 Bacteroidota bacterium | reverse complement strand
TTAAGTAAATAGTAGAATGCAATTACACCTATTCCGCAATCAAATCATTCACAATTTTTTGCATTTTTTCACCGCCCCAATTAGCAGCACCTGTTTCTTTTATAACAATTTCACCTGTTTTGGAAACAAGAAAAGTTGTTGGGATACTTTCAGTATAAAATGGTTTCGGTAATTGATAATGTGTAATTTTTACTGGGAAAGTAAAGCCTCTTTTTTTCATAAATGCACTCACTTTCTCCTTTTTCTCATTACTTACAATTAAGAAAACTATCTGGTCATTATCTTTATATTTTTCATGAAGATCCTGAATACTTGGCATTTCAGCAATGCATGGCGGACACCATGTTGCCCAAAGGTTTAAAAAAATAACTTTACCTTTAAAGTCTGCTAACATTTTGGTTTCCCCATCAAGGCTTTCCACAGGCCACAAATAATCTTCATCAGTAAGTTTAACTGAATTTTCAGAGCTCTCCACTGATGGATTGATAATAGCGACCCGTATTTTATTTACAAAAGCAACTACTTCCACCCTACTCTGGGGGATAATCAATGCAATTATAAAGGCAACAAATAAAAAATCAGAAAATATGCTGAATTTTGATTTCTTTTTAAAATAGTTATTTACTCTTTCTTTTATGTCCATATTAACTTTATTAAATAATCTTCGACTACAATTTAATCTAATTATGTAATTTAAACCATCTTACTTCAAAGGTTCAAGTATTGAGTGACTGAGTTAAGAAAAAGATGATTTACGATTAGCAATTTCAGATTTACGATTACTCGATTTTTACGGCAATCGAATGTTCGTCAATCATTTAATCGTCAATAAAAAAATCCTTAATTCAATGGCATTGACTTGAAACCTGAAACTTTATCCCTTTATCTTTCTTTGTCCTCCGTAGTCATGACGTAGGATGATTCCTTTTCTCTTGTTTTATAATTTCTCAGGAATTTTATGTTCAGGATGTTCCTTTTTAAAATTAATCCAATACTTTTCTACTGTTGATTTCATGTCTTTATGTAACATCAATATCCCAAATAAGTTAGGAATGGTCATAAATGCAATGGTAATTCCTGAAAATACCCAAACAATAGTAGTATCAACAAATGATGCTACGAAAAAGCCTATTACATACACAATTCGGTAATAAACAACTGCCCCTGAACCAAATAAATATGTTATTGCCCGTCCACCATAATAAGACCAGGATATGGCCGTTGAGAATGCAAAAAGTAACAAACCAATTGAAACAATATATTGACCATAGTCACCAATATAACTCCTTGTAAAAGCAATGGTTGTAAGTGGCGCACTATGCACCAGTGATTTACCATGAAATTCGAAAAGCTCAGCTTTGTTATCGGACTGTATATCCGCTAACTTACCATCAACTATGTCCAAGGTGCCTGAAAATTCTTTATTGTCATAAAACACTTTTACATCTTCGGCAACTGACCGTGCGTGAATGATAGATAAATCATTTTTGATTTCTGATTTTTCGACACGTAGTTTTCCTGTAAAGGCAGGTATAACCGATTCTCCTGCAATATGTGAAAAAAGTTTTTTTGTATCTGTATCTGTTTTATCAGAAACCGTTTCAGCCAAAACGACCATATCAGCACGCTGGAAAGTGTTTTGATGTTTTTCGTGCCAAACACCCGATGACAATAACACCAAACCGGTAAGCGAACAAATAATAATAGTGTCAATAAATGGTTCTAAAATAGCAACCATACCTTCTGATACCGGCTCATGAGCTTTGGCAGCAGCGTGCGCAATAGGTGCAGAACCCTGCCCTGCTTCGTTTGAAAACAAACCCCGGTTTACACCCCGGTTAAATGCAAATGCAAAGCTTGCCCCAAGAAAACCACCAACTGCCGCTGTTCCTGTAAAAACATCGCGAAAGACTGCTACAATTGACGGAACAATATTCTCATAATTATAAAATATAACCAAAAGAGCTCCTACAAAATAAATTATTGCCATAGTTGGTACCAATTTCTCTGTAACTTTGGCAATCCTTTTAATTCCACCAATTATTACTACTCCCAATAAAACTGCTAATACAGCACCCGTTATAATATGCTGAATACCAAAAGTAGCGTAGAGAGAGTTGGAAATACTGTTAATCTGTGGCAAACTACCAGTACCAAATGATGAAAAAACAGTCGCTACTGCAAAAGTGGCAGCAAGCCATTTTAGGTTAAGTTTATATCCAAATAATCTAAAATCTGCATTTTTCATATAGTACATCGGTCCACCTGATATTGAACCATCTTCAGCTGTTTCGCGGTATTTATGCGAAAGCGTAACCTCTACAAACTTTGTAGTCATACCCAGGGCAGCTGTTACCAACATCCAAAATAATGCAGCTGGCCCACCAAGGTAGATGGCAAATGCAACACCAGCAATGTTTCCTGTACCAACTGTACCCGAAAGTGCTGTTGTTAATGCTTGAAAGTGAGAGGTATCACCTTTATCCTCTTTTTTATCATAGGTACCTTTTACTATTCGTAAGGCATGTTTAAAATATCTTATTTGAGGAAATTTCAGGTATATTGTAAAAAATAAACCTGTGCCTAATAGCCAAAACACAAACCATTGCGAACCACCAATATATGAATCAACTGACGAGAGAAAATTATTTAATGCCTGCATATTATTATTTTTGAGATTCTGAATTAAGAATTGCCAAAAGTAGAAAAAATGAATGAAACAAGCATGTTAAAATAATTATTAACCTACAGAATAATAATTGTTTTAACATACGGTTCTATGTGGCCATTGAAAGTAAATAAAAAATAAACACATAAAAAGTGCTATAATAAAAGACAAAAGAATGAAGACAAAAAATAAATGATGAAAAAATATAGATAAGAAGTAATGTTTTTAAAACATAAATCCTGTACTTAAACTTACAAAATCTG
>JBDLJL010000360.1:0-2936 GCA_039714415.1 Bacteroidota bacterium | reverse complement strand
CCTTTTGTTTTAATCTATGGGAACATTCAAAATAATATTCCCAAAGGTTCTCCTGCTCCTCAACCCGGAAAGTATAAGTATGTTTAGCATCAGCATATGAAGTTCCAGGGATTTCCAATAAATCTACACGAAAATCGGCAAAGTGTTTTTCAATTGCCTCCCGTTTTCCAAACATAAGCAATCCGGCAAAAGTACATTTGCTGTTTTCCATAATGCGAAGCTTCCTCAAAAACTCATTTTCGTCAAAACGGATATAACTTGCATTAGGATTAAACCGAGCCATGTAATCCCGATAGCGGTTCAAAGAAGTATTGTTTAAACTATCACGACTGGTTCCCTGAGCTAATTCTGCCGTTTTTGTGCCAAAAGCCCGATCACGCAACATGCTGTCTATTTCTTCCTGCGTGGCTCGTTGGTCGGCACTTCCCCGGCGAATAAAGGTATTGCCCTGATTGTTATAATAAACAGGCTTGTTTTTATGCACAGGCACATAAAAAGCCAAAACAGTTTTATCCTCGAATTGATACACTTCCTGCTTTGTACTTACAAATACATTAAACTTGTTCCTCTTAGCGTATTAAGAAAATCTTGTTCCAGCTTCTCAGCATTACGAACACCCGTAATTTCAAAGTCATTACCTTTTTCTTTAACGCCCAAAACAATCCAACCGCCACTGGTATTGGAAAAAGCCGAAACCGTTTCCCAAACCGACTTTGGCAACTCGCTTTTGGCGGCTTTCACCTCAAAGTCTTCCCATTCGAGGGATGTAAGTTTTTGTATGAGTTCTTCTTTGGTCATTATTCGGTGTTTACATTATAAGTAAAATTAATCCGCGGTGCGATTTAAGTTAATAAAAGTACTGCTTGACTTATCGTTGAGTCAAATGTAGCACTAATACAATTTATTTACTAATCTTTTGAAGTTCGTTATTTATCACTTAATTTGTGAGCAACTAACTTATGAAAAGCAATCTGAAATACCTTTTGCAAAAACTTAAAGCAGGCGATGAAGATACTTATATAGCTTTGTTTAAAGAATATTATGTAGGCCTTTGCGCTTACTCCAGAAGGTATGTTGGACGAAAAGACATTGCCGAAGAAATTGTTTCCGAAACTTTTTTTAAGATTTGGGAAAACAAAAAAACGCTAAAAATTCATTCATCCGTAAAATCCTATCTTTTTCAGGCGGTTGCCAACAATTCGCTTCATCACCTTCGAAAATTAAAAAAAGAAGAAAAAATTGACGATTATTTTTCGAATACTGAAAATGAGAACATTGGTTTTAAAGAAGTTGCGGAAAATGTAACCGAACAAAGTCTACTGGTTCAGGAATTAAATACCCGCATTGAAGATGCTATAAATCAACTACCACCTCAGCAACAAACCGCTTTTCGATTAAAACGCTTCGAAGGTAAAAAGAACAGAGAAATTGCCGAAGAAATGGGCATTGCAGTAAAAACAGTCGAAATGCATATTTCCAAAGCCATGCTTTCATTACGCGAAAATCTGAAAGATTATCTTCCCGCATTTTTACTCTTTATGTTGTTAAAATAGAATTTCGTTTTAGCTTCAAAATCACCAAATTTAAACCTTGGAAATTCTACATTGAGTATTGATTATTGGATATTTCAAATGTAGAATAACGAATGCCCAAGAACCAATATCTAACAAACAATCATTATTATTATTTAAAGTTTTTTTCATTTCACACACAGGGTTTTTTAACTTCATTGCATCATAGTAACTGAAAACAAGATTTTATGTTTGAAAAAAATACAATACATACCAAGATAATCCGATTGTTCAATGGTGAGGCCAACCCCGACGAGAAAAGGCAGGTTGGGGATTGGCTAAACCAGAACGAGGACAACCGGAAATTATACACCAATCTTCAGGAAATATGGTTGGCTACAGGAGTTTCAGGAAACAGGGATATCTACAACAGGGAAGTTGCCATTGAAAAATTTAAAGAACGAATACGTAAATCAAATAATAGAGGCAAAGTATTTAAATTGAAAGAAATTCTTAAATATGCTGCAATCGTTATTTTACTTCTGGCATTGCCGGTAGTGTATTACTTTGGAAGAACAGGTTCGCAGCTTGAAGAAACCTTTACAACCATTACCTGCGCTTTTGGCGATAAATCTACAATTACATTGCCCGACGGCTCTGTTGCACACCTGAATTCCGGCAGTAAGCTCACTTTTAATAATGATTTCCAGAGCGATTATCGGATGGTTTCTTTGGAAGGCGAAGCCTATTTTTCGGTAATGAAAAACAAGGAAATACCTTTTAAGGTAAAGGCTTCCGATATTGAAATTGAAGTTTTGGGAACTGAATTTAACATTAAAGCTTACCCCGATGAAAAGACAATTTCAACCACCCTGGCGGAAGGAAGTATTCAAATTGCCAGCCAATATCAGCAAACCGTACTAAAACCCAATCAAAAAATAGTTTATAGCCGAACGGATAATAAAATGAAACTATTCAATTTAAAAGACATAAGTCCTGAAACAGAATGGAAAGAGGGGCGTCTGGTATTCCGAAACGAATCGCTTGCAGAGCTGGAATTAAAGCTGGAACGCTGGTTTGATGTGGATATTGAATTTGCCGACGAGCAGGTGAAAAAGAGAAAATTTACCGGAATACTGGAAAGAGAAAGTATATTGGAAACCATTGCTTATTTCAACTACTCCAAATATGTGGGCTACAAAATAAAAGACAACGAAATAACATTTTATTCGAAATAACTAAAAACTAAATTGCTTATGGATTAAAACAGTGAAACAAAAAAAGAGGAAGTGTTCGAGCACCTCCCCTTTGTTTAAAATTAAACCGAAGTTTAACATTAAAATCATTCAGATCTATGAATTTAAAACGAATTCTTCAGCCTGTTTATGGGCGTGAAGTAAAAAAGTATTTAAGAATTATGAAATT
>JBDLJL010000359.1:0-2942 GCA_039714415.1 Bacteroidota bacterium | reverse complement strand
AGGCACATCATCAGCACTTAGTCCCCTAAATAAACCACATTCACCAAGACCCATTTTGCCATCCTCTTTTAGAATCAAAAAATAGGTTTCTTTAGTATGTAAAACACCTCGTGAAGTGCCTCCGGGTTGTTTAAAACTTAAAATATATTTTTTAAGACTTGCTTTAATCATTTGATTTTTTTTCCATGAGCCAAAATACGGTTTTTTTAATTATTTTCATGTGTCTAAATTTTGATTTTTATAAGGTGACACATGGAAGTCGCTATTAGTCATCTCCCTGTGTGTCTTGGTTAGTCATGCTCGTTTCATATTCTTTTAATAGCAGTCTAAAATGAATTGATAAGGGTTGCCTTAGCGAAAAAGATGTATTTTTACTCCCCATATAGAGTTATAACTAGCAACCTTATATAATCATAGACCATGAGATATAGTATTTTCGTTTTTTTTCTAATAATATCAAATTTATCATTAGCACAAAGTATTAAGGTAAAACCTTTTTTACAAGATGCACAGCCTAATTCTATCTATGTAGTATGGGAAACAGATTCTGGAGAAGAAAGTATTGTTGAATGGGGTCTGACACAATCACTTGGTAATACATCAACAGGAACAGTAACTGCATCAAATGGAAGTGCAAGAATTCATACGGTTTTAATAGAAAATCTAAGTAGTTTTACTAAATATTATTATCGAGTAACGACAGGAACAGCAGTTTCTGATATGTTTAATTTTAAAACACCACCTCTTGCATCAGACCATGAATCTTTTCGCATAATTGCCATGAGTGATATGCAAAAAGATAGTGCATTTCCTGACAAGTTTTATGAAATGATACACGATGGTGTTCTTGATTATTTAGACTTGGAATTTGGAGGAGAAGTAATAGATAACCTTGCCTTTGTTATGATACCGGGAGATTTAGTTGTTAACGGAAATAATTATTCTTCATGGGAAACGGACTTTTTTACTCCATCAGAAGACCTGTTTAATCAAGTGCCTGTGTACCCTGTTTTGGGTAATCATGAGAATAATTCAATATACTATTTTCAGTATTTTAAATTACCTGAAAACGGAACACCAGGATATGAAGAGCATTCATGGTATAAAGACTACGGAAATGTTAGAATCATTGGATTAGATTCTAATGGCACCTATGCCAATCAAGAACAATTAGATTGGTTGGATACGGTTTTAACAAGTGCTTGTGCATCAAATGATATTGATTTTGTTTTTGCGCAGTTACATCATCCTCATAAGTCGGAGCTTTGGACACCGGGAGAATCAAATTATACAGGTGATGTAATAGAAAAATTAGAACAATTTACAACTGATTGTGGAAAGCCAAGTATTCATTTCTTTGGGCATACACATGGTTATTCAAGAGGAAACTCAAGAGATCACAAACACCTGTGGATCGATGTTGCTACAGCAGGAGGTGCAATTGACAATTGGGGAGAATTTCCAAATGCCGACTATGATGAATTTTCGGTTTCTCAAGACGAATATGGTTTCGTTTCGGTTGAAGTGACTGATGATGCAGACCCTACAATAGTTATTCAACGAATTAGTAGAGGAGATCAAGATATAACTTTTGATAATGATATTACAGATACAGTTACAATTAGATTAAACCCTTCTCAGGTAAGTACACCATCACCCGTATATCCAATAGATGAAGAAGTTATCCCCGAGTGTGTTATGCTAAATGCAACTAGTTTTTCTTCTACAAATAATGAAGCACTTCATGGGCAAAGTCATTGGCAGGTTTCAACAAATCAGAATAATTTTTCTCAACCCATTGCTGAAAGCTGGAAAAACTTTGAAAATTGGTATTACGATATTGATACACAGGCTGACGATGATCTAACAGATGAAATGATTATTAATTTAAATGAAAATGAAACCTATTGGTGGAGACTCCGATATAGAGATCGAGAATTGAATTGGAGTGACTGGTCAACACCGGTTTCCTTTATGACAGGTGAATCAACAATTTCACCAAATTTGTTGCAAAATGTTGGTGCTGAAGAAGATTTAGACAATTGGATAATTACTGAAGGAATTGTTGAGGCACTTACTGATGGAGAATGTAGTGGAACTTCACCACATTCAGGAATTAAATATTTTGCTGTTGGAGGTCTTTGCGAAGAGAGTGCAGTTGGAAGATGTATTCAAGATGTCGATGTTTCTAATTTTTCTACAACAATAGATAATAATGAATCTGCTGCAAATTTTGGAGGCTTTTTGTCTAATTGGGGTGGAAGTGATTTACCAGAGATAAGATTAATTTTCTTAGATGAAAATGGAGTATCATTAGGCACTAGTAACACACTTTTTACCTACAATAATTCTTGGATAATGCTAAGTGAATGGTGTGATATTCCGGTTCTTACAAGAGTTATACGAGTAGAGCTTAAAGGAACGAGAAATGCCGGAGTAGATAATGACTCTTATTTTGATGATCTTTTCTTAAAAGTTGGACCAAGTGATATTGATTGTAGTGGCTCAGGCTTAGTTGTAAACCAAATATTTTCCACAAATACGACCCTCAGTGTTGTCCCAAACCCAATTAAGTCAAGAGGATATATTGGATTACCAAATGCAAATTACACTAAACTTAAATTGTTTATTGCCGACACAAATGGTTCAAAGATAAGTTGTCCGTTAGAATATCAATCAGATAGAATAGTTATTAATAGAGAAAATTTGATTAAGGGAGTTTATTTCTTTTGGATAAAAGATGAGGGAATGATCATCGGTAGAGGGAAGTTTATTGTAGAATAGTATTTTAATATATATAATTCATAATCGAAGCAATCTAAAATTAAAATCATATCGCCCTTGTAGTTCAACGGATAGAACAAAAGTTTCCTAAACTTTAGATCCAGGTTCGATTCCTGGCAAGGGTACACAAATTTATGATTGCATCGATTTTAGATTTG
>JBDLJL010000358.1:0-2954 GCA_039714415.1 Bacteroidota bacterium | reverse complement strand
TTTCATGGTGATGAATGTATCTTGAATAAAAATGTATTGGGGCAAAATATGCTGTGCTTAAAAGAATTGCGTTTTTAACCATGTTTAATCTCTAAAAAAATGTGCTGCCATCATCGTCATCTAATTCAATCCCTTCCAGATTGATTATTCGATTTCCTTGTGATTTATTTCATGTAACATTTATTACTTTATTATATTTTATTTTACCGATGATTGAATTAAAATATACCTGGCAAAAATGCTAAAAGGACACTTAAATTCCTATCGATTTATTTTATTTATATATTTGTAGCCAATAAAAAATCAAACCTAAAATCGTATCGAGAGTATGTAAGCAACCTTATAAGAGCAGGGGTTTAACCACATTTGTAATTAGGTAAATTCTCGTAACTCAACAATTACCAGAAAGAATTGTACAGGTTAAATTTATTAATGTGATATTTGAAAATTATATGGTTGATGCAAGGCACTTAGGATCAAAGAAATAATTATGAAAATAAAACTAAAAATCATCATTTACCTTGTATTTATTTTTATTTTGTCGGCATGTACCCCAACATCTAAAAATGAAAACATTGTTTACGAAAATCTCTCCCCAATTGAAGTTTTAAAAGATACCTGGAAAATTTCAGGTACGGGAGAAATTACCTGGACAGTAAAAGAAAATAATCATGTCGATCATATTGAAATGAGCGGTCTCCGGGTTTCGGGTATCATTCATTATGGAATTGATGAAAATGGGATGTTGGTTTTAAAAAAGAAGATTGTATGGCCAATGCTTCGTACAATTCCAAACGACACTCATGCCAGTTTGATTCACGATTTTGATGAGAGAATATCACCCCAAATTGTAATCGATAACAAAGTTGTTGAGAATGAAAAAACCACACAATTCATGCTTAATGGAATTTTGAGTATTAGGTCAAAAGTTAACCCTGGTGTTGATATTGTCAGGGAGGTTTTCCCGTCAACGACTGATGCCGCACTGCTTGAGTTGATTACAATTGAGAACAATACAAAAAAACCAATAAAGGCAGAAATAAAGAATCTTGCATATACAACTCAGACCAAAGCAGAAAAGGGTGTTTACGGAACTTATACAATTGAAGCGAATACAGCAGGTTTTTCTGAAACAACAATTCGAGCGGGCGAAAAAAAATTGGCAACAGTAAGTTATACTGCAACTAAAGAAGGGGAGAAGATTGCTTTAACGGGTAATGAAGAAAAAACAAAACGTGAGGTATTTGTACAATCGCTTTATAATTCACTGGTATTGGAATCTCCCGATACAGTTGTCAACGAAATGTTCCGTTTTGCAAAAATCAGGACTACAGAGAGTATTTATGCCACCAAAGGTGGATTGATGCATGGGCCGGGAGGGAGCCGGTATTATGCAGCTATCTGGGCAAACGACCAGGCTGAGTATGTTAATCCGTTTTTCCCGTTTTTGGGAAATAATAATGGAAATGAATCAGCCATTAATAGTTTCAGACATTTTGCCCGTTTTATTAATCCTGATTACAAACCAATTCCGTCATCGATAATTGCAGAAGGGGTTGATATCTGGAACGGGGCCGGTGATAGGGGTGATGCAGCAATGATTGCATATGGTGCCTCACGCTTTGCGCTTGCCTACAGCAATAAAGAAACTGCAAAAGAGTTATTGCCGTTAATTAAATGGAGCCTTGAATATTGTGAATTACAAATGTTGCCGGAAGGGGTAATTGCGTCAGACAGTGATGAACTGGAAGGACGTTTCCCGTCAGGTAATGCTAATCTTTCAACCAATATGTTAGCATACGGTGGTTACTTAAGTGCTGCTAATCTTTTAGCTGCTTTAAACAGTGAACCTGAGCTGGTTGAAGCATACAGAGCAAAAGCAGAGAAATTAAAAGAAAACAGTGAAGCCTATTTTGGCGGGAATGTTATGGGATTCGATACTTATAAGTACTTCAAAGAAAACAACAAATTACGTTCGTGGATTTGTTTGCCATTAACCATGGGGATTTTCGACAGGAAAGAAGAGACTTTGAAAGCACTCTTTTCACCACAGCTATGGAATCCAAATGGAATATACACCGAAGCCGGAAATAAAACTTTTTGGGATCGGTCAACATTATATGCTTTTAAAGGTATTCTTTATGCAGGTGAAACCGATCTCGCCATGGAATATTTAAAATACTATTCGCAAAAACGTTTACTGGGCGAGCATGTTCCTTACGCGGTTGAAGCCTGGCCAGAAGGCGGGCAACGGCACTTGTCAGCAGAAAGTGGTTTATATTGTCGTGTAATTACAGAAGGTTTGTTTGGGATTGAACCAACAGGATTAAAATCGTTTACTTGTTCACCAAAGCTACCCTCTGATTGGGATTATATGAAGCTTAAAAATATTAAAGCCTTTGGAAATATTTTCGATCTAGAAGCAGAAAAATTCAGAAACAAAACTAAGGTTACAATTGAATTAAACGGACAGGTTTTTGAGGAAAAAATGTGGAATGGAGAGGGAAAACTTGAATTCAGGTTTTAAGAATTAAGTTACTCTTTAATCTCTAAAAAAAGTGCTTCCATCATCGTCGTCCGCCTCCAGTTCAATTCCTTCCGGATTGGTCACAGTATTGGTTTCTTTGTGTTCCATATCATGCAACTCTTTTAGTTCTTTATTGAATTTTATCAGATGTTTATATTCCCTTTTCAATTTCCATAATCTGGGATAAAAATAAAAGGCAGCAATTAAATAGCCAGCTATCAGGCAGCAGAGTAATATAATAACCAACGGGGCATCTTCAATTTTCCAGAAAAAAAGATTAATGGTAATTTCCATAGAGTTTTGCAGGGTGAAAATTACCAGTAACAAACCAAGTATTAATATGATGACGACAACGACCTGCATTACAAATTTTTTTGTAAAAATAAGAAAAGGATAACAGTAATCTGCTATCCTTTAAACAAATACT
>JBDLJL010000357.1:0-2961 GCA_039714415.1 Bacteroidota bacterium | reverse complement strand
AAACAGATAACCAACATGCATTTTAATCAGTTACCCACTAAATTTGCAGTAATACCATTTTTTTTATGACAAACTATAAAACCTCTTTCTCAGCCTTACACCAAAATTTATAAAACGCTCATCCACCAAAATATCATTAAAATTATATTCTCTTTTGAGTATAAGATTGCACCACTTAAATATGTAATGGTTATTGATTATATTGTTTCACTTTTTCAATTATTTTTTCAATATGTTTCGGATTTGTACCACAACACCCACCAATTATGTCGGCCCCTGCATCAATCAAAGCAGGGATAAAGGAAGCAGTTTCATTAGGTTTTTCAGGAAATATTGTTTGCCCATCTTCATAAATTGGTAAACCTGCATTAGCATGTATCAATACAGGGATTTCCTTATTTACTTCCCTAATTTCTTTAACTATTTCCACCATATCTTCCATTCCATTGCCACAATTGGCACCTATAATGTCAGCACCTGCTTTCACAATCAATTCCACCATTTGAGCCGGGTTAACCCCCATCATTGTATAATAGGTAGAATCTACTGTTTTATCAAATGTCATGGTACAAATAACTTCACAATCCGTATTCTCTTTTGCCGCCCTCACCGCTATTTCAGCTTCCTGAACATCTGTAAAGGTTTCGATTATAATTGCATCAGCACCGCCATCTGACAGGGCAACTGACTGATCTTTGTATGCCTTATATAGTTCTTCTTCGGTAACGTCACCCATCATCAGTATTTTACCTGACGGGCCTATAGAGCCTAACACATACTTATCATTTCCGGCAGCCTTTCTTGAAATTTCTGCAGCAGCTTTATTTATTTCATAAACCCGGTTTTCAAGTCCAAATCCGGCAAGTTTAAAACTATTGCCACCAAAACTATTTGTTTCTACCATATCAGAACCTGAATCAATATAACTTTTCGCAATATCAAAAACATCATCAGGCCGTTCAATATTCCAAAGTTCGGGACAATCACCAGACTTAAGTCCTTTTGCATGAAGGAAAGTACCCCAGGCACCATCCGAAACCAATATTCCCTTTGATTTTATATAATCTAAGATTTTCTTCATTAGAATAAAATTAAGTTAAACAACAGCATTATTATAATTGGCTTAAATACTTCACAGCACTTTGAGGTTCAGGTGCATAAAAATCAGCATTAATTTGGGTTTTAAAATCCTCAGTAACCGGTGCACCTCCAATTATTACCAATACATCAGGGAATTCTTCTTTTATTTTTTTTGTAATGGCTCCCATATTTACCATAGTAGTTGTTAGCATAGCGGATATTCCCACTATTGAATCCGGATACTCTTTCAAAGCTTCAATATATTTTTCAGCACTAACATCTACGCCAAGATCAACAATTTCCCAACCACCACCTTCTATCATCATGGCGGCCAAGTTTTTACCTATATCGTGCAAATCGCCATGAACAGTACCAACAATAAAGGTTCCTTTACGTTTTACTTCACCTGATTGAAAAAATGGTTTTAAATGTTCCATAGCCATACCCATTGCTTTTGCAGACATAAGCATTTGGGGAACAAAAATTTTGTTTTCACTAAACTTATCGCCTACTATTTCCATTGCAGGTACAAGGGCCTTTTCCAATATATCATCGGGTCCTATTCCACTTTCAATTGCAAGTTTCGTTAGTTCATCAGCACCATCTTGCCCCTTCATATTTGGTGGAAAAGGTGATACTTTATTGATTTTTCCAAACTCAACACATTTTAAAATTTGATCCAACATACTATTACATTTTTATTATTTATGTTTTTTAAATTAATCTAATCAATATGAAAATACAAAGCTAAGCTACTTAATCCTTGAACAAGCACTTAGAATAAATGTTCCATCATTTTATTATTATCTCATCAATAAACAACCATGCTTTGCCATCTGCACCATCATGCCATTGAGGGCAAGTGCCAATATTTTTAGCATGAATCTTTACAAATCGTACTTTTGAGGTATTTATATCAGCCTTAAATTTCCTGACCTTAAGCTTGTCAATATATTTTCGGGCATCTTCTTTAAAAATTTTTATTTGCTCATATTTATTACCATCAGCAGAAACAGACATTACTACTTCCTCAGGACTAAATATCCACGCTCCCTGATTAATTAGAAACCCACATTCAATATGATTAATCGCAGTTATTTCTTTTAAATCAATAATTGCCTCAAAGTCTGTTTCCTGAAATCCCAGCCACTCCTGATCAGAATGATCAAAACTGCCAATCACGCCATTAAGTAGGGTTTTATCACCATCACCAGAATATTGATAAGAATACTTGTTCTTAATTGAAATGTTTTTACCAATAGCCATATGGTTAACTTCTTTTTTTTCCTGATATATTCGACCCGGTTTGCGAACATTTATCCCCTTTATATTTTGGATCCTGTCCCCAAGTTCTTCACGTGCCGAATCACCAATAATTTTTAATTCCTCAACAATTTCAGGGTATTGTTCTACCAGGTTATTGGTTTCACTAATATCATTGCTCAAATCATACAATTCCATTTTGGTAACAACACCTTTTGCATAAGGTCCGGGGAAACCATCCTTGCCTGGTTCGACACCTGAGTATGAACGATATGTATGTGGAAATACAAGTTTCCAATTGTCTTTTCGTACTGCAATTAAATCACCACTATAATAATAATAAAACAGATCCCTGGGTTTTGCTCCTTTCTTACCTTCCATCAATGAAAGGATACTTACCCCATCAATTTTCTTTTCAGGTAATGAAGCACCGGTAATTTCAGCAAATGTTGGTAGCAAGTCAATCGTTGAGGCAATCTGGTTATATACACTACCGGCTTTTATCTTATTAGGCCAGCGCATCGCGGTTGATACACGTGGACCACCTTCCCACATTGCACCTTTTCCCTCGCGCAAGGGATCAGCAGAACCGGCATGGTTCCCAAAATTTAGCCATGG
>JBDLJL010000356.1:0-2964 GCA_039714415.1 Bacteroidota bacterium | reverse complement strand
AACAATATCCAGGATTCATAGTCTGGATATTCAGATCTAAACGTGGCCTGGGATCTTCTCAAGGCCAGATAATAATAATCCTTGTTCTTCTCAATGACGCTCTCCAGAGAACTGTACGGAACATACAGATAGCCTTCTTTCATTAAGAGCAGGGTTGTTAATACCCTTGACAGCCTGCCGTTGCCGTCCTGGAACGGATGGATTGCCAAAAAATGAACAATAAATACAGATATGATTAACAGGGGATGGAGTTCTTTTTCTTTTAACTGCGTGGCCGTCCATTCCATTAATTCTTCCATCTCCTTCGGGGTATCAAAAGGTGAGGATGTCTCAAAAATAACGCCAAGACTTTTCCCATCATGGTCAAAGGCTTCCACATGATTGGGCATCTTTTTGTATTCTCCCCGGTGACGTGTATCCTTTGAGCTGTACTGTAGCAGCAGCTTATGCAGCTGCCGGATATAATTCTCTGTAAATAATATGTCTTCATAGGATTCAAACACGATGTTCATGGCATCTGCATAACCGGCTACTTCCTGTTCATCCCTGGATCCAAAAGATTTTTTATCCAGTCCGGATAACAATTGTTCTATTTCCCGGTCGGTCAGTTTTACCCCTTCGATCCGGGTAGATGACCCAATGGATTCTATGGTGGCAACATGCTTTAAGGCATCAAGGCGTTCCAGTGCCATATTGCCTATAGTCTTCCATTCGCCCTTGAACTCATCTATCTTTGCGATGAGGTTTAATACTCCTGATGTGATGTTTATCAAAGGATTTAACATTGATTTTCCTTGTATATATCCATAAATATACCCATATTTACCCATAAATTTCGTATTGTCAAGCTATACCTTTTCCTGGTTCTTCTCACCTTATCTGCTTGTACATGTTTATCCAAGGCGATGGGATGTTGTGGTCATAAAAAAACAGGGCTTTATAATTGTGGATTTTACCCATGAAGTCATAAGGGAAAACACTATATATGGTTTGGCAGAGCAAGGGATTACGCAGATATGGACTGAACTATTCTACAAAATACAGCTTTAATTCGGGAAAATCTACGGCCAGAATTTGGTAAATCACAATTACAAACAAAGGAAAAGCTTCCAGAGACCTATATCCTATTTGCGCAAGTCCATAAGGATCAATAAAATTAACCGGATCATTTAGGACATACGCATAAAAATAATATTTTAGTTTGAAGATTATTGTGATAATAATAATTGCAACTCATTTAGTAATTTTAAATATTGTTTATTGTTTGGTTCTATTTTAAGGGCTTGCTTGACATCTTTAAAAGCAGATTCATATTCTTTTAAAAATTTTTTAGCATTACTTCTGTTAAAAAAAATTTCTGCAAAATTAGGATTTATTTCAATAGCATGATTATAGTCAGTTATCGCAAGTTTATAATCGCCTTGTTTTTCGAATGCAAAACCCCTGTTATTTAATGCGATTACATTTTTTGGATTAATTAATAATGCTTTATTATAATCTAAAATTGCATTGTCAAAATCTTGTATTGAACTAAAAATAAATCCACGAACTTGATATGCTATTATACTTCCAGGTTTAATACTAATAGCTTTATTTAAATCTTGGACTGCTAAATTGTAATTGCCTTTGCTGTGGTTTGCCAAACCTCTGTTAATGTAGGCTTTATAGTCATCTGGATTAATGTTAATAGCAGTTTCATAATCTGATATTGCTTTGTCGAAATTTCCCTTTTTATCATAAATCAAGCCTCTGTTCACAAATGCTTGTCCAAACAAAGGATTGAGATCAATCGCTTTTGTGTAATATTCAATGGCTTTATCATAATTCCCATTTTCTTCATAATATGCACCAATCCTCGCATTTTCGATTGAGGAAGATTTCTTTTCCCCAAAACAACCATTAGATATAAATCCAATTACTAAGCTGATAATAAATATATGTAAAATTTTTTTCATTATGTTGATTACCTATTTTTTGCAGAAATCAAAATTAATTTGTATAATAATAAAATCATTATTAGTTGGTTGATTATAATCTGTTAAGTTATCATAAACAACTGCAGCAATAAATGAGGGCAACATGGTTGGATAATTTGCCAACCAGTCAGGCACTCCATTTTTTTTAAGATAATCTACTGTTGGATCATGAAATTTTGCAGTTTGATGCATATGGCTAACCTTATTTTCTAAATATCTACCTCGTGGGCTACCTGGTGGGATAAAAGTATTTGGCCTTCCAAAATAATATTTGGCCCCACCAGGTCGTAGCGTTTCTAATCCCAAAGGATCAACAAAGTTCACTGGATCATTTATGACATACGCATACATATTAATACCACCTGCCAGTCCAATGGGATCTTCATTTATAAACCGCCCGGTACTTGGCATATAAAACCGGTTACGCATGAAATAGAGATCGCCTGCCTGCCGAATACCAAACTGCCCCACAAACTGGAACTCGTTTCCCACGGTTTCCGTACTATGCATTACCTCACCAAAAGGCTCATAAACATATGAATTGGCTAAGGCACCTGTACCGTCAGTAAGCCCGGAAGTATTACCGCTGCCGTCAAAGGTAAAGTAATAATCATCTTTAGAAATCAACCCCATACCGTGATTATACCTTGTGATTAAAATTCCTGTATCATCGTACTCGCCTACAGTGTTGCCGTATCCTGACGGATCAATCAAATAATGTGTAGTTATGCCGTTTTTTATGACTGCTGTCAAATTGCCCAGACCGTCATATTGATATTCGATCAGTCCTTCGGGACCGTCAACCGATACCAGCCTGTTGTCACTGTTATATGTATAATTCCAGATGTCAACTCCCACGGTTTTGGCAGTCAGGTTACCATCTGCATCATAATCAAAAGCTGCATTACTGGACTGGCTGTACTGGTTTATATTATTGGTCGTGTAACCTGTGGCAGCTCCGTCAGTTGTAACCTGCTGCCTGTTGCCG
>JBDLJL010000355.1:0-2966 GCA_039714415.1 Bacteroidota bacterium | reverse complement strand
AAAATGACCACTATTTCCGTTCCAATCAACCTTCCTGATGTTGAGGTAATTAATACAAATATACTGGAAAACGGGGATATTATCCTAAGAGTAAAAAGCGGTTCTTTTACTTTTAGCGTGGCTGATAAAATTTTTAAAAAACAATATAATATAACAATAATTCACTTGCCTGGAGCCGACAAAATGACCACTATTTCTGTTTCAATTAACCTTTCTGATGTTGAGGTGATTAATACAAATATACTGGATAACGGGGATATTATAGTAAGAGTAAAAAGCACAAAAACAGGAACCTGCTGTAAACATTGCGGTGAACATACAGCCCGCTATCATAGTTTAAATGAAAAGGTTATATTAAATCATTTACCCTCATTTGGAAATGCTGTTTATATAGAATTCAAGCCGGTTAGATATATGTGCACTAATTGTGACGGTAATCCAACTACTACTGAAAAGCCATCCTGGTATCAAAGTAAAGGGCATTGTACTGAATTGTATGCAAAATATATTCTTGATCTATTAATAAACAGTACAATTAAAGATGTTGCAAGACGGGAAAATATAACTTACAAAAGAATTATCAGTATAATAAAAAATTATATTCCTACCGGGATAGACTGGTCAAAGATAAAGGAATTAAAAATCTTAGGAATTGATGAAATATCTATAAAGAAAGGACATAAAGACTTTGTTGTAATTATAAGTACAAAAATAAACGGTAATCCTGTAGTATTGGGTATTTTAAAAAATCGAAAAAAAGACACCCTAAAAAAATTTTTATTAAGTATTCCCAGTCACTTAGCTAAAACAGTGGAGAGTGTATGCTGTGATATGTATGATGGTTTTATTTACGCTGTAAAAGAAGTATCCGGCTCAAAAGTTAGAGTGGTTATTGACCGTTTTCATGTATCAAAAAATTATCGAAAATCTATTGAAAATTTACGAAAAAAAGAAATGAAAAGATTAAAATCGGAACTTTCCGAAGAAGAATATGCCAAGCTCACTAACATAATGTGGATTTTAAGAAAGAACCCGCAAACCATCTCAGATGAAGAGAAAGAAAAATTAAATTTATTATTTAAATACTCTCCATTACTCAAAAAAGCATATAATTTTATGAATAAACTGACCTCAATATTCAATCAGGATATTTCAGTAAAACAGGCTAAACGAAAAATAAATCAATGGATAAAAAATGTTGAAAAAAGTGCGCTTACTTGTTTTAATACATTTATAAAAACATTAAAAAAGTTATGGAATGAAATATTAAATTATTTTGTAAATAGATTTAATAGTGGTTTTGTTGAAGGGCTGAATAATAAGATCAAGGTATTAAAACGCCGCTGTTATGGTATTTTTAATGTCGAAAACCTGTTCCAGCGGGTCTCTATAGACTTGGAAGGTAATCGCTCAATTCATTGATATTATTGCATTTATACTGCCACGCCAAAAGCAAAAGAACCATTTTTACCTCAATTTTGCAAAAATTTTCCGAAAAAAGTCCGGTCACAGTCATGGTTCAAGGCTTACTGGAACGTCTGCTCAATGCAAAACAAATGGATGCCTGGTTTGAAAATGTTGGAGAAGTTCAATATACAAAAAAGATTTTATTCTCCTCATTAGTTGCACTCATGCTTGAAGTTGTCTGCCGTGTAAGAAAAACTGTTCATTCAGCTTATTTAAATTCAAATATAGATGCAAGCCGTCAGGCTGTATATGATAAACTCAAGAACACCGAAGTAAATACAAGCCGTGGGATTGTACGGTATATAGGTTCTGAAGCTGGATTGATCATAAGAGAAATGAAAGGGACTCAGGCACCTTTATTACCGGGATTCAGGCTTAAATTTTTAGACGGCAACTGTATTGAAGCAACAGAGCACAGACTAAAAGTATTGAGAGACACAAAGGCGGGTGCATTACCCGGTAAATCATTGGTTGTATTTGAACAGGAATCAGGTATTGTTACCGATGTATTTCCATGTGAAGACGGGCATGCTCAGGAACGTTCATTATTATCCTCGGTTCTTGAGACGGTTCAGGAAGGTGACTTGTGGTGTGCGGACAGAAACTTTTGCACCTTGGGGTTTATGTTCGGGATTCATAAAAAAAATGCCTGTTTTATTTTTCGGCAACATGCCAACACACCGTTTAAACCCTTGTCAGATAAAGTTTTTATAGGGGAATCGGAGAGCGGGAAAGTCTATGAGCAAAGAGTCGGTTTGAGATTTGAAGAGGAAGAAATTGAAATACGCCGCATTATTGTGGTGTTAAAGAAACCTACACGCAATGGTGATAAAGAACTTGTCCTGTTTACAAACCTTAAAGAAGAGCATGCTGATGCACTGAAAATTTCATTCATCTACAGTAAACGTTGGACAATTGAAACTGCCTTCCAAAAAGTTGAAAAATATTTAAATTCTGAAATTAACAGTTTGGCATACCCTAAAGCGGCGCTGTTTGGTTTTTGTATGGCGTTAGTCGCTTTCAACATCTATGCAGTTGTTATGTCAGCTATACAGGCTGCTTACCCTGAAAAAAGTCTTAATGATGAAGTATCAGATTATTATATTGCGGAAGAAATATCAGCCACTTTTAACGGTATGAATATGATACTTGAGGAAGAAGATTGGATGTATTTTATATCCTGCAGTATTATTGAATTCAGCCAATTGATGGTAGCACTTGCAAAAAATATAGAACTTAGGAAATTTAAGAAACATAAACGAGGCCCGAAAAAACCACCTCCCCTAAAAAATAAATACAAAGGAAAACCTCATGTTTCTACAGCAAGGCTACTTTCTTAATGCAATTGATTCACCTTGACAGGGCTGATAATAGGCCCAAAATCCGTAATATTCGATTTTGGCGCGTAACCCCTCTGTCCCCGGAATACCGGAAAGTATTTCCAAAGTATTTAACGCGCGGTCCAAATAGAATCCGGCGCGCCCGATAAAAGCTTCGTG
>JBDLJL010000354.1:0-2976 GCA_039714415.1 Bacteroidota bacterium | reverse complement strand
TTATGATGTACTTTGAAAGAGGGTCTGTAACAGATAAATTAAGCTCAAAAGATTTGATGGAAGGCTTAAAAATTGCTTTTCAAAAATTAGGTAAAAAAAATAAGGTATTAATTATCCCCCCTGATTTTACACGTTTTCATTCCAGGGCCGGGGAAATTTGTAGCCTGACATATGATCATTATAAAGATAATATTACTGATATCCTTCCGGCATTGGGCACACATGTACCAATGACTGAAAATGAAATAAATACAATGTTTCGTGGAGTTCCTCATGATTTAATCAGGGTACATGATTGGAGGAATGATGTAATTACTGTTGGCAGGATTCCGGGAGAAAAAGTATCGGAAATTACTCATGGAGCTGTTGATACAGAATGGCTTGCACAGGTAAATGAATTGGTTTGGGAAGGTAATCACGATCTTATTCTATCAATCGGACAGGTGGTTCCCCATGAAGTAATCGGTATGGCTAATTACAATAAAAATATTTTTGTAGGTACAGGAGGTACTGAAGGAATAAATAAAAGTCATTTTGTTGGAGCTGTTTATGGTATGGAAAGGGTGATGGGGCGTGCTGATAACCCTGTTCGCCATATACTAAACTATGCCTCGGACAATTTCACAAATCATTTGCCCATTGTTTATGTACATACTGTAGTTGGTCGTGATAAAGAAAGTGGTGAACTGGTTATCAGGGGGCTGTTTATTGGTGATGATTATTCTGTTTTCACAAAAGCTGCAGATCTTTCTTTACAGGTAAATTTTGAAATGCTTGATAAACCACTTAAAAAAGTTGTTGTTTATCTTGATCCTTTAGAATATAGAAGCACCTGGTTAGGGAACAAAAGTATTTACAGGACAAGGATGGCTATGGCAGATGGTGGAGAACTTATTGTGATAGCACCAGGTCTGAAAGAGTTTGGTGAAGATAAAGAAATTGACCGCCTAATCCGGAAGTATGGCTATCGGGGTACACCGCAAACCATGAAAAGTTTGAAGGAAAACAAGGAGCTTGAAGATAATTTGAGTGCAGCAGCACATCTAATTCATGGTAGCTCCGAGGGAAGGTTTGAAATAACTTATTGTCCAGGAAAATTGACAAAAGAAGAAATCGAATCCGTAAATTTTAACTATGCAGGTTTAGATGAGGTGATGGAAAAATATAATCCTGAAAAATTAAAAGATGGTTTCAATACAATGCCCAATGGGGAAGAAATATTTTTCATCTCAAACCCGGCAATAGGGCTTTGGGCCTATAAAGAACGATTTAATAAGTAAATGAAAATAATAATAGACAATAAAATACCATTTATTAACGGTGTACTTGAACCTTTTGCAGAGCTAGAATATTATCCTGGCAAGGATATTAATGCCGAAAAAGTTAAAGATGCAGATGCCTTAATTGTAAGAACACGGACAAAATGCAATAAAAAATTATTGGAAGAAAGCAGTGTGAAATTAATTGCAACAGCTACAATAGGTTTTGACCACATTGATACTGCATATTGTAATACAAAGGGTATAAAATGGGAAAATGCACCTGGTTGTAATTCAGGATCGGTTATGCAATACATTGCTTCAAGCCTTGTATTTCTTTCAATTAAACACAATTTTAATTTAAAAGATAAAACCCTGGGGATAATTGGTGTAGGTAATGTTGGTTCTAAAGTTGCAGCCATTGCTGCTGAATTGGGAATGAGAGTTTTATTGAATGATCCGCCACGTGAAAGAAATGAAGGCTCTAAAGAATTTGTACCGCTTAAACAAATTCAGGAGCAGGCAGATATTATCACATTTCATGTTCCATTAAATTTTGATGGTGAGGATAAAACTTACCATATATTCGATGAAAAATTCATTTCTAAAATTAAACATGATGCTATAATCATTAATAGTTCGCGTGGGGAAGTTGTTTCAGGTGAAATTTTAAAGAAAGCTTTATTGGACAAAAAAATAAAAGGTGCAATATTAGATGTATGGGAGAATGAGCCAGGTATTGATCTGGAATTGATGAGTTTGGTAGATATTGCCACCCCGCACATTGCAGGATATTCTGCAGACGGAAAGGCAAGCGGCACTTCAATGAGCGTGCAGGCTTTAAGTAAATTCTTTGGCTTAGGCCTGGACAACTGGTTGCCCGGGAACATTCCTGAACCAACGGGAAAAAATATAAGCATGGATGGTTTGGGCTTATCAAAAGAAGAAATAGTAAAAAAAATATTATACAGTACCTATAATATTAAAAATGACGATCTGACTTTAAGAAAATCACCCGAAACGTTTGAAGACCAACGGGGCAATTACCCTTTACGAAGAGAATATGAGGCATATAGCCTTAGTTTGGAAAATGTTTTAGAAGATATAGTTGAACGTTTAATAAAACTGGGATTTGAAATAGGATAAGAGTTGTTTTATTGATAAGAATACGAAATTAAATAATTAAGAATATAAATATGAGCAAGTTAGCAGATATAGGATTGGTAGGTTTGGCCGTAATGGGCGAAAACCTTGTATTGAACATGGAAAGTAAGGGCTTTACTGTCGCTGTTTATAACAGGACAACAAGTAAAGTCGATAATTTTGTGAACGGACGAGGGAAAGATAAAAATATTATCGGCACTTATTCTGTCGAAGAATTTGTCAAATCACTGGAAAGGCCGCGCAAAGTTATGATAATGGTCAAAGCCGGTGCCCCGGTAGATGCATTTATCGATGAAGTGATTCCCCATCTCGAAGAAGGCGATATTATCATTGACGGGGGCAATACGCATTTTCCTGATACCAACCGCCGCACAAAATATGTTGAAAGTAAAGGTTTGTTGTATATTGGAACAGGTGTTTCAGGTGGCGAAGAAGGTGCATTATTAGGGCCTGCAATTATGCCTGGTGGCTCAGCAAAGGCGTGGGGATATGTGAAACCAATTTTTCAGAAAATAGCTGCAAAAGTTGACAATGGTGTACCTTGTTGCGACTG
>JBDLJL010000353.1:0-2992 GCA_039714415.1 Bacteroidota bacterium | reverse complement strand
TCAATGAACATAAAAGAGAAAAAGAAGTGTATGAATTGGCATTAAGCGTATTTCCTGATCATCCAACAATAATAGCATATCAAGCCGTTTGTGCACTTTCTCAAGGCGATACAGAAATGGCAGATAAGTTCATTGCAAAATATAAATCAATTAGAAAGAATAAAAACCTGTGGTCCGAATCTAGAATACTTTCAGGGGTAGGAAATATATATTCAAGAGCAAATTTGTTTGAAAAAGCAGAAATTAGTTATCGCAAAGCCCTTAAATTTGATACTGGAAATTCTAAAATAATGAATGATCTGGCCTGGTTACTGATAGATAATGATATGAATGTAAATGAAGGGTTAGAACTTGTACAAAAAGCGTTGGAGCTTAAGCCTGACAATTGGTTTTATTTAGATACAAAAGGATGGGGCTTATATAAACAAGGCAAATATGAAAAAGCGTTGAAAGTTCTTAAAGATGCCTGGGAAATAAGGCCCTCATACCAACAAGGCGGTTATCAACGTATTCAGGAAGTTGAAAAAGCCCTAAAAAATAACAAATAAATGCAAAACTGGTCAACCGAAATACAAGAACTTAAAAATTACAATCAATCTTTATCCGGTAAATTTCCAGAATTAGAGAAGGAATTTAAAAAGCTTTTAGAAGCAGACGATGAAGTGGTTGTTTTGCTCTATTCCAGGCGATGCCTTGAGGTAATTGTCAATGATGTATGTGAAAAAGAAGCTATTAAGCTCGGGAAAACAATACCCCTAAAAGGTAAAATTGATAAACTGAACAAAGAAGATAAAGCCCCCTCTCATATTATCAGTTCCATGCTGAATTTAAATACTATTTCCACCTATGGAGCTCATCCCAAAGAATTTGATTCACGACAAACAAGAACAGTAATAATAAATTTGACAACAATACTGGATTGGTACTTAAAATATAACCAGCTTCAAAAAAAAGATATTATTGAAACAACTCAAAATGAGCAACAGGAACTCACAAATAAAAATGAAAACCCGAAAAGAAGCTGGGTAAAAGTTATATCGGTTTTGTTTTCTGTAGCAATTACAGTGGCAATTGTATTGGTAATAATTAATAAAGTTCAAGAAAATAAAAAATTAGCTGAATTAGAGAAAACCATTGCGGTATTACCATTTGAAAGTTTAGGAGAAGAAAATAAAGAAGCCTTGCATGATGCTATTCCAATTGCACTAATTATGGAACTGCAAAATGTGGAAGAATTTACAGTAAGGCCTCGTGGCTCTACATTAAAATATAAAGAAAAAAACCTTAGCAGCCTTGAAATTGGTAAAGAATTAAAGGTAAATTTTCTTGTGAAGGGATTTACCCAAAAGCATGACAATATGGTTTCGGTTAACATTATGTTGATTAACGCTCTATTAGATGAGGTAATATGGAACCGTTCTTTCGAATTTGAAACAGATGATATTTTTCAAATCCAGAGAGAAATTTCAAAACAGGTTGCATTTTCTTTAGTGAATAGTTTTAATCCTACAGCAGAAAAGTTGACTGATAATCCGGATGCTTACCTGGCATACCTCACAGGAATGAGATATTATTGGGATGATGATTCAAAAGAAAGCCTGCAAAAATGTAAAAGGTATATGGAGAAAGCGATACAATTAGACTCGACTTTTACTATGGCATATGTAAAACTGGCTGCTGTCTATTTTTGGATGTATCAATTTCATTATGAACGGACTCCGGAATCATTGTCAAAAGGACGAAAAATTTTAAATAAAGCATTGGAATTGAATCCTGGCAACTATGATGCTATTTTAACAGAAGGGATTTATTTTTATGCAATATATGAATATGAAAAAGCACTTGAAAAATATGAACTTGCTAAAGAAGGTGCAACAGATAAGGTAGATTTAAATGCGTGTATTGCGGCTGTTTACCGAAGACAGTTGCAATTTGATAAATCGATTGAATACTTTTCAAAAGCAGCTGAATTAGACCCCCAAAACAAAGTAACAGTAATGGATCTGGCTGAAAACTATTTGTTAACACGAAAATATGACCTTGCTGAAAAACAGTACAATCAGTTAATATTAATGGGGGCTACTTTTAAAGATATTATAGTAGATAAAATTCTACTTTATTTAATTCAGGAAGAAGGTACTGAAAAAAGTAAAGAAGCTTTCATTGAACGAAAATCCCTACTTGAAAATAAATTAAATCCGATACTTGTCCACAATTATATTAAAATCCTTCAAATTGACCAGGATTTTAACAAAGCAATAGATGTTTTATCACAGTTAAGTTTTAAAGCTGTTCATAATCAATTTATTTACAAACCCATTAGTTTGTATTATGCCGAAATTTATCGTCTTCAAAATAATAAAAAAACTGCAATGCTTTATTATGATTCAGCCAGGGTTCATTTGGAGAATAAAATTGTTGAAACACCAAATGATTTCCGACTTTATAGTTCTTTAGGAATAGCTTATGCCGGATTAGGTAAAAAAGATAAAGCGATTAAATACGGAGAGAAAGCTGAAGAACTGATGCCTATCGATAAAGACTTTTACAGGTGGTTATTTGTAACACAAGACTTGACTAAGATTTATACTATGGTGGGGGAATACGGTAGCGCAATTGAACGCCTGGACCAAACGCTTTCACTACCTGGGTTGATTTCAGTGAACTTAATAAAAAAAGATCCCATTTGGGAGCCTTTATGGGATTTGCCCGAATTTCAAAAAATGCTTGAAAAACACTCGAATGATTAAATCAAAATACATGCAAAACTGGTCTACCGAAATACAAGAACTCAAAAACTACTACCAATCATTGTCGGGTAAAGTTGCTGATTTAGAGAAAGAATTAGAGCGCCTGATAAAAATTGAAGATGAAATAGGTGTATTAGTTTCTTCGAGAAGGTGCCTTGAAGTAATTGTAAATGATATTTGTGAAAAAGAAACCATAAAATTTAATAAAGCGGTTGCTTTAAAAGGCAGAATTGATAAACTGA
>JBDLJL010000352.1:0-3023 GCA_039714415.1 Bacteroidota bacterium | reverse complement strand
TTTGAGACTATGAGGGTGGATGCTATGGTGCTATAACTACTATATTCTATTTATATAAATTTATGCTTACAGGGGTTTCAACGAAGAAATTTTTTTTATAGAATTTTATTTAAGCAAATGCGTCTGTCCTGTTTTAATTGCATCCACAAACAATTTTCCTGTTACTTTTAATTTTCCCAACTTTCCTTTCTTATGTGACATAATAATTTCATAAAGGTCTTTTTTGGTTTGTGGAGGCCTTACTTCTTCAAGCTTTTTTTGCAAAGTTATGGCTTTTTGAGGGCATGTGGGTATACATACACCACACCCAATACAACGGTTCAGGTCTATAGAAGTTTGCTGTGTTTCTTCGGATACAGTTGCAGCGCCAACTTGACAGCGCTTTTCACAGTTACCACACCCATCGCATGCATCATTATCTACTACAGCATAAAAATTTGAGGCCCAAAAATCCACCGGCTTTGGTAAATTTTTATGCATACTGAGCATTCCGCAACAACATCCGCAACATGAACAAATGAACTCGGCCTTTTCTGTATTGGATGGCTGCAGAACCAATCCCTGTTTTTGATTTTGATCAAGAATCGACATGGACTCATCAAACGTTATTTCTCTTCCAATATCACTCTGAATGACAGTTTGGGCTACACTGCCAACGGCAAAACAGGTTTCTTTTCTGTCAGTAACTTTACAGGGCTCACCAAGTAAGGATTTTTTTTGGCGACATATACATTCAAATATGGCAAAAGGTGCTTCAGCATGTTTTAATAGTTCGGCCACCTCATCGAATGTGCTTACATTATTTTGTGTTTGAATACTTTTAGAAATCGGAATAGTGCGCATCTGGGGCAATTCGGTACTTAAAAAATCTATCCCAAATTTCTTATCTGATGTATATTCATCAAAATCTTTAATAAATTCTGGTGTAAGTTTTCCAAGCTGATATTCATACATTCCAACAACAAGGGGAGCATTACAATAAAGTTTTTCATCTCCTTTAATTTCTGATTCAATACCTCCTTTACTTGCGATACGATCAAGTAGTGTCCTTAATTTTTCTATTGATTCAACTAAATGCCTGGCTCTATCAAATATTACATCAGCCGATTCAGGCTTGTAGGTCAAGCAAGTGGCAATTTCAGCCTCTACCGGTATGAAAATGTGTTTTAGAATTCTTATCTCAGATCCTGATTTTGTAGCAGGAAATCCGACAGGCATGGTGTCTAAATGGCGTTGCAGATCAATATAAACCTGTTCATTCTTTTCCATAATATCCCCTTTTTTTGAAAATTACAGTATGTTTTTTTTACAAACGCAGAATGTATCAGATTAAGTGAGCACAGATGAGTAAATTTAATAAAACACCGTACAATAAATTATTGGACGATGCAAATTTATTTTCAACACTGATAATTTTTTTTAAATTCCAGATTATAAAAATGTGGTGTAAATGAGCAAATTGTTTTTTAGAACTTGTTGATTTAAGCGCCTTTAAGTCTTTATTGAACAGCTCATATTTAAATCAATTTCACAGCCTTTAAACAGGAAATTCAGCCCTTTCTCAGGCTTGTTTCTGCCAGACGCTGAACCGGGGAATGGGTAGCACACTGAGGGTTCCACTTTATTGCTGGCTTGACTAAAACTGTGGCTGGAATAGTTTTGTATGAGGTTACAAGAACTGCAGAACAATTTCTTTGAAAACAGGTGCTCACTCAACAGGAACTTAAAAAACCTGATCCATACAGAAGTAACTTATTTCCAGACTTTTAATATTTTTTTAATACACTTTCTTTGAAATGGAGCCTCATTTATTGTGATTATATCCACTACATGATTATCAACAAAAGAGTTCCCCTGGATAAGGACAAAATGATTGGTTAAATTAAGCACCCAAGTGTCATGCATCGGGTCATCACCCATTTCATAGCCTATATAATCTCTATTGTTTATCCAGGTTTTCATAGTTGGCAATGGATTTGCGTCATCTTTTAAATCAAAATAGTCTGCTTCAACATGAAATCCCAGGTTAATAATGCAGTCCTGGAGAGCATCAAATGACATCCACTTGGTTTCCCTGTGGGTGCTATGACAAGTTATTCGGTTGATAAATGAAATTGTGTCATTATAGGATTTTCCAGAAAGAGAACTTAATACAGTTGGGCCACAATATGTTTTTCCTCGTTTGTTTCTTTTTGGAATGTGTAATTTAATTGCCATCATGTTTCCTTTCATTCTTTTAGTATAGTAATCTTATAGTATTAATTCCATAAGTATTTACCTGTAGCACTGCAAATCTGAGAAGAGAATTGGTGTTGTATGAATGCAGAAGGATTCGTGCTGTGCTGGACACTGGCTGTGTTTGTAGATAGATTGATGCTGGATGAGGTTATAGCAGGATGGATACTGGTTTCTGTAGCATGATAGATACTACTATAACTATGCTAATGAGGACTTCTGTCAGTGTTTATACCATAGAAATGTCAGTAAGACTGTTGTCTGTAGTGCCACCTCTGTATTCTAACCTATTCACCATTCCTATCCAACAAGTTTAAGTTATGGTAGGAGGGTGAACACGTTTAGGGGGGTGAACAGGTTAGAACACAGGTATGGGGTTTTTTCATAAAACACTCCTCATATATCTAAAAACCTGAAAACTCGTGTTCATAGTGTTCACCCTGTTCTACCTTTAAAAGTTCTAATCCTGTACTCCCCCGCCAATACTGTTTCTTAACCGATTAATGCCTGCTCTACCAGTTCAAGGCCAATCCAGTAACGTGTTCTTTTTTTACCAAGCTGCTTAGACTCAAACCCTTTTTCACGAAGTTTTCGTCCAAACGAAGCCTGTCTGAGTTGGTATTCACCATTATCTTCACACCACTTTGAATAAGCAGCATAAAGGTCTTTGGAAGTAATTTGCAGATTAGAACCTTCAGTACAGCATTCACTGATAAAATTAATCAGAAGATCCATTTCATTGCGGTATTCATTTGTTGCGTCAGTTACTTCTGCAGGTATGCCAAGTC
>JBDLJL010000351.1:0-3047 GCA_039714415.1 Bacteroidota bacterium | reverse complement strand
ATAAAATAATGGTTACTGTCCATCCACAACGCTGGCACAGCAACAAACTGCTTTGGTTAAAGGAACTGGTTCTTCAAAATGCTAAGAATGTGGTAAAAAAGTGGTTTTTTTGTTAAATACCAACCTTCAAATATCCGGTGTTTTCATCCCGTCAGACCACTCCAAGTGGTCAGACGGGTAATAACTGCTAAAAAAGGAAACAAAGCAGCCAATGCTCTCATTTCAACTGCACTGCCTATTGTTGGAGACGCTTTCTTCGTCGCGATGACGTTTTTGTTTGTTGGGCTTTGCATCATTGCGTTCATATAATCTCTTTTGCCAATTTTACTCTAATCTACGCATTTTTTTAGGCGTTTTTCAATATCAATCCAACCATATTCGGGAGAACAAAACGGTGATTATGTGCCATTTTTCTATTTATCTTCGGCATCGTCAATTGTAATTACAGGTAAATTTCCTTGAAAGAATTGAGTCGGTATAGTTAGTGTTCCTGTAACATTCCCTAAATTTGAAGTCAAAGTTGTAATGAAAGACCTAACATAAGGAAACATTATAGCAGGTGCATTAGCATTTACAAATGTTCTCTTTAAATCGCCATCATCAAATTCTTTATCAAACTCAAAATTTCCGATACCAACAACATTTAAATCAAAAAAATCTTTACAGTTTATAGAAACTTCCATAAATATTCTAAAAAATGTTTTTTCATTTTCAGGATAAAATACTTTTGGTTCGATTTTTAAATCAATCCCTGTATTGTTATCATATTGCTGAAAAGTGTCAAATTTTAAATTAACAAAATCAACACCGTGAAACATTAATTTTGGTTGATTAGAAACTTCCATTACGCAGCTTGACGATTTATTGGATTATTGCCGGAGTAATTGTTACCTTTATTAAAAACAGCTCTGCTTTTATTTGAAAAAAAAGCTTGCTTTTGTGTTGACATATTTACAAAACTACCATTACCTAATAAAACATTTATATTCCCAAATCTTTTATTAAGCAACCATTTTGTTAAACTATCAGATGTTTCTGTTTCAAATAGTTTATCAATTTCTTTGTCTAATTTATCTAAATCTATCATTTCTAACAAACTTTAATTATACCTCACCGGTATAATGGAGTGCAAAGTTATGAATTTTTTCTTTATTATATAGGGCTAATTGAATTCTTTTCTTATATTGAAACTCTTTGACCATAAAATGAATAGGGTTCTCAGATATGTCTTGGAAAAGAATACCATCAATTTTAGACCAAATATCTCGTTCTTTGAAAAAATCATTTATTTCTTTTAAAGAAGGTTTTGAGCCTGTCTTTTTAACAAAATTTTTTGCAGCCTTTTCTACTTGTTTTATCCAAAAATAATAATGTTCCCTATTAAAAACTGTATCCAATATATCATCAAAAATAATTTCTACTTTATATATATCATACTTACCTGTTTTATTTTTAAATTTCACACCCCAAAAATCAGCATCATTTTCATTTTCCCAAAAATAAAAAGCTTCACCAAGCCAAGCATTATCTTTAACACAAAAGATTGGTTCTGTTAATTCTTTATTCCTATTTTCTTGTGTATGATATAATGTCATATTTAATTAAAAATTTATGCAAAAATAACCTTTTTCCCTTAATTACATAATGTATTGAAAAGCGATCTTTCGCGAAATGGCAGAGGATATAATAATAAGTGGATCATATTCCCCGCTCTGGCGGGGCAGGCTGTGTTAATTAGTGTAATTAGTGGATAAAATTAGTGTAATTCGTGGATAAAATTAGTAAAACGGTTGTTTTTTTTAAAGAAGTAAGCTTCCTCAATCCGTCAGGCCACTCCAAGTGGTCAGGCGGATAATTAAATCCACAAAAACATTCATAAAAATCTGTTCTATCTGCGTAATCTGTATCATCTGCTTATAAAAAATTAGTGTTAATTTCCCGCTATCTTATTTGTTGCCCTTTCATTTTTTCTATTTCGTCTTTGGTCAATCCTGTTGAACTAATAATTATTTCTAATGACACATTGTTTTTAAGTAAATTTTTCGCAACTTCAATCTTTCCTTCAATCTTTCCTTTTTCATGTCCCTTTTTCTCACCTTTTTCAAGATAAGTATTTTTTATATTAAATATATCCCTGTATGCATTCACACTTGCTTCATATTGTTTGTACTCTTCTGGTTTTAATTTTGCAATTTCGGCTGTCTCAAAAAGTTTTAGAAATATTTTTTCTTTTAACTCAACTGGAACCCTTTCTAATTTAGGCAGGTTTTTTAATACATACATCCATTTTTCAAAACGATTTTTTAATTCTTTTTCTGTTTTCTGAAATTTTGGCATTTCAAGATAGATGTAAGTTAATTTTTCATAAAACACTTCTTTTGTTTCTTGTTCGGTCAATTTTACATCGTGTCGGTATTTATTAGGGTCGCTTTCTTCAAAAACAAAGTCTAAAATCCCGATTGTGTAAACGGCTTTTAATTCAAAACTCCAAAACCTGTCTTTGTTCCTTGCTTGTTCCTGCATTGGGAAGGTCGAATAAAAAACTGTTCGGTCTTTGAAAAATTTCTGTTCGGCTTTCTGCATTTCAACTATAAACTTCTCCCCTTTTTCATTAGTGCAGTATATATCAAAAATTGCCCTTCTGTCTCCAACTGAAATCGGTAGTTTTTCGTTTGGCAAATATGATAATTCCGTAATTCTTCCCTCTTGGTCTTTTAACAAGCCGTTTAAAAAATCAAGCAACAAATCCTTGTTTGGTTCTTCGCCAAAAAGCCGTTTAAAGCCATAATCAGTAAATGGGTTTATATATTTTTCTTTGAATTCTGACATTCTATTTAATTTTAATCCAAAAGTACGACTTTTTTAATTATTGGTCAATTTTATTGCTATATGGATTAGCAAGTTAAGAAAATGTATTTTCTGTTAGTTGATAACCAATCGGTATAAGCGTAAGGGATAAAATTGTCAGCAAACAAAAAGAATGGGAAAAGCAAGGCCTAAGCTTCCCAGGGCAATCGCTTTTAGAAAATTAGTTGCATAATTAAATT
>JBDLJL010000350.1:0-3058 GCA_039714415.1 Bacteroidota bacterium | reverse complement strand
GTTCATGAGATCGCTTCGCTAAGTTTGCAGTTTTTTTTAATTTGAAAAAGAACAAAATAACTGCCTTATAATTGTAAACTTTATTACTGAACAAGCACTTAGTCATTTGTTTCTGCCATTAAACTGTCATAACTTTTCGTTGTCAATTTACAATTTAATGACAATCAATGACTACTTAATGACTATTGACTAAATAACTAATTTCCTCATATCAATTAAAATGTTGGTACAGGAACAGATTTGCCAGCAGAAACAGAAGAAATAGACTGTGAAATAAAACCTATCATCTTCTTAATTTCATCACCTGAGGTTCCAATTTGCGCCAGATGTTCAATACCCATATCTTTTTGTGCTTGCTCAAAATTAGCTTGTGTGCCTACACCAAACAGAACTGAACTGAAAGAAAAAGCACTTCTTTCTTCGCTGTTCAAATCATCAATCAATCTTTTCACAACATGTGGAGGGTTTTGCGATGAGTTATCTTCACCATCGGTAATTACATATAACAAAGTTTTGGTCTCTACACCTGAATTTTCCAGATTTTCACGATAATCCATTGCATTTCTTAGTCCTGAATAAACGGCATCGTATAGTGCTGTGGCCCCACCAATTCTCTTTGAAAAATCCATTGTGGGAATTGATGCTACCGGACGAAAACCACTTGTTACATTAATTTTATCGTTAAACTCAATTACGGAAACAAAAAGCTTATCAGCAATATGCGATTGTTGCATCGTCTCGGTAAATTCGTTAAATGCCTGGTTCAATTCATTAATATATGTTTGTACCGAATAAGAGGTATCAATAATAAATACTGCATTAATGGTTTCATCAACTTCTATCTCTTCAGGATTAAAGTTGGCAAAATCAAGATTAAAATTTAAATCGTCGTATGTATTTTTCATGGCTCTTTTTTTAATTAAATTTATATTCTAATAGCTTCCTTTGAACATATAAGTAACAGGTCATTGGTCATTCGCTTCGCTGTCATTGGTCATTAAATATCCGTTTTCATCACCCGTAACTTTAATGTTAGTTATAGGTGACTAAGACAATGATCATTTAATATAATTCAGTTGCAAATATCAGAGTTTCACAAACAATCATTAATAATAGAGATACTTCATCATGCTCAGTATTCGCTAATGACAATAAATGACCGCTCAATAACAATTAATGACTACCAAATGACTATTAATGACCAATGACTTTATTTCTAAATAATCAATATTCATTAATCAATCCCCTTCTTTGTATTGCTAAACCTCACCCCCATTTTCATTGCTTGCTGATAAATTGGATCTGCCAGGGTTTCAAAACCCGTTACGTTTGACATAGTATCTTCCAAAACAATAAACTTTGCAGCCAGTTCCGGTGCTTCATCCAATACCTGTTTTAAACTGTTTGCTACGCAATGCGATTTAGCTTCACCGGCCAGGTAAATGTTCTGGTATGTTTCCAAAGTTTTAATTAAGCCTTGATTTAACTGTGTTTCAGGTCGTTCAACATCCGGGACTTGTGCCCTGAAAGCACCAAAATGCTCGGTAAATGGAAAAGTTCCTTTTGCCACAGTCTGGTAAAATTTCCCTTTAACGGTCCAATCCACAATAGAATCCATTAAAGGTTGATAAATTGCCGCCCCTTGTGAACCAATCAGGCAGTGAACAGGCCAGATAACATGAGGATATTCACCCTGAGTCTCCAAATCTTTCAGATAATTTAAACATCTTTTAGGGTCAAAGCGTGGTGTCCATTTTCCATCTTCCACATCTTTGGAGGTAATACTAGAGAAAGGTGTTGGAAAGTTTCCGTCCTTGTCCATCCAGAAGTTAGGATGTGATATATCATTTGGTTGGTGTGAATCTATGGTCACACCGATAAAATCAATATCGTCTTTGTACTTTTGTATCCATGCCGCCAGGCGTTCCATATCTTTTTCAGCTCCATCTACATAAAGTGAACCTCTTTCGTTTCCTTTTTGATCACCCGGGTTGCAGAAATCATTCTGCGGATCGATAATTAATAATGCATTTTTTTTCATAGTATTTTATTTTTTAAGTTCAATATATTTATTTTTTATCGCAAAGGCTCAGAGACGCAAAACTCATATTTGAAAGGCTTTACCTAGTTATTCATTATTTTCATCATTTTACCTTAACAATTTTCTTAATTCATTTTCCTTCTTTGCGCCTTAGCGTCATTGCGGTTTATATCCCTATATTTCAAAATTAAACCCCTTAGTACTCAGTTCTTCATATTTGGTTTTATTGAATTTGTAAAAACGGGCTGCCTTATGTGCAACATTCTCCTGTTTTTCATTTAACTCAATCAGTAAATCCATTTTAAGGATCTTTTTCCTAAAGTTTCTTTTATCAAGTTTCATCTCAAGAACTAACTCATAAAGATGCTGTAGATCTGTTAAAGTAAACTTTTCAGGTAGTAACTCGAAACCGATTGGTTGATATCTAATCTTTCCTTTTAAACGATACATTGCCATTCTGAATATTTTTTCATGATCAAATGCCAGTGAAGGAATTTCTTTAACAGGAAACCATTTTGCATTTGCAGCATCATCACCTGCAATTGCAGTATGATCATTTAAATTTACAAGTGCAAAATATGCCACTGAAACCGTTCGCCCACGAGGATCCCTATCCACATCACTAAAAGTAAATAATTGTTCAATAAACACATTTTTTAAGCCTGTTTCCTCAAAAAGCTCGCGTTTGGCACCTTCTTCTGTAGTTTCATCCATCTGAACAAACCCTCCGGGAAATGCCCACTGCCCTTTATAAGGTTCTATCCCTCGTTCTATTAATAGTACTTTTAATTCAACCTCATCAAAGCCGAAAATGATACAGTCTGTAGTTAAAGCAGGCCTGGGGTACTTGTATTTGTATTCTTTACTCATAGCTATTTTTATAAATTAGTAATGTATGATATTATTGTTTCAGGTTTCAGGTTTCAGGTTTCAGGTTTCAGGTTTCAGGTTTTCTTAGTGTTACTGTTACACAAAGATAAATCACAAAATAACAAAATCCAAATATTTTAGTGTATT
>JBDLJL010000349.1:0-3081 GCA_039714415.1 Bacteroidota bacterium | reverse complement strand
TTAATGACCACTTAATGAAACTCCCTAAAGATTTAGTGCTAATGACCAATGACATGACTCTAAACAAAAAAAGACGATATTATTAAAATACCGCCTTGTTATTATTATGAAAGAGAAGATTAATAAAACTTTAATTTTTTCTCAATATCACCAATATAACTTTTAAATTCTTTATTTGTTTCAACCAAATTGTTGACAGTTTTATATGCATGTAAAACTGTTGCATGATCTTTCCCACCAATTTGCGAACCAATAGTTGATAATGACGAATTAGTTAGATTTTTAGAAAAGAACATAGCTATTTGACGGGCCTGTACAATTTCGCGTTTCCTTGTTTTTGACTGTAAAACATCTACATTCATTTCAAAATAATCGCAAACTACTTTTTGTATATAATCAATCGTTATTTCACGTTTCGTCTGTTTTACAATTTTATCAATAATTTTTTTAGCAAGTTCAAGTGTTATGGTCTTTTTATTAAATGTTGATTGAGCTATCAATGTTACCAATGCACCTTCTAGTTCACGCACATGAGAATCAATATTAGAAGCAATATATTCAATAATTTCTTCAGCTAATTCTATTCCACTATTGTAAATTTTTAACTTTAAAATGGCCAAGCGTGTGTGGTAATCCGGGGATTGTAAATCAGCAGAAAGTCCCCACTTAAATCGAGAAATTAGTCTTTTTGACAGGCCTGTTAGTTCAATAGGTGGTCGATCTGATGTTAAAATTAGCTGTTTTGCTGTTTGATGCAAATGGTTAAATATATGAAAAAAAGTATCTTGTGATTTTTCTTTACCGGCAAATTCATGAACATCATCAATAATAAGTACATCAATCATTTGATAAAAATGCAAGAAGTCATTTCTATTATTGTTTCTTGTAGCTTCTGAAAATTGTTGAATAAACTTATGCGCAGGAACATATAGTACCGTTTTCTCAGGATAACGAGCTTTAACTTCAATACCAATAGCCTGTGCCAGATGTGTTTTACCTAATCCGGTACCACCATATATAAATAACGGGTTAAATGCAGTCTTACCAGGATTATTTGCCAGTGCATATCCTGCAGAGCGAGCAAGTCTATTACAGTCGCCCTCAACAAAATTAACAAATGAATATTCAGGATTTAATTGAGGGTTAATATGCACTTTTTTTATTCCCGGGATGATGAACGGGTTTTTTATCTGTGATTCGTTCATTAAAGGTAACGAAACAGGTTGACTTTTTAAGTTTGTGTTAGCTTTAGCTGGTAACTTAACAGTGTAAGGCTTAGAATTTGGGGATGAATTATTGTCCATTACGATGCTGTATTCCAACTTGGCATCTACTCCTAGTTCCTTTCTTAAAGTTTTCCTAAGAATATCTATGTAGTGTTCTTCAAGATATTCGTAAAAAAATGAACTGGGTACCTGAATGGTCAGGACATTTCTTTCCAGTTTTTTCGGAGCAATGGGGATAAACCAAGTTCGAAAGCTATTTGCCGGGATATTATCCCTTATGATAGCGAGACAACTTTTCCATACTTCATTGTGATCTTTGTTCATTTAATACTTCACAATTTTTAAATTAAACAATAGGGGGTTATTTTCAGTATAAAGGTGTTAAAAAAAAAACTGAAAAAAAAATGGTAAAAGCCTTGACTTTTTCAGAAAAGTTCTATGGTATTAGTTTTCAAAATTTTAAAAAATAAAAAAAAATAAAAAAAATGCTATTCGTTGATTATTAGGGTATTATCTGTATTTATCTTTAAATTGTTAAGAATAAGAATGTTAAACATTTTGTTAGTTTTTTGTACAAAATGTAATAAATATTTTACCCTCACAAATAGCTTTTATGTAAAATTTAGTTAAAATATTGACAATTATAGCTTACATTAAATTTACGCTTGCTTATATAGGTAATTATTTAAATATTTAAATTTCAACCGTTTTTTAATATTTCAACCGTTTTTTTGCTAATTGTTCGTAGTTAAAATCAAATGCAAACAATACTTTACATTTTGTGTTATGATATCCCTGAATTAGGCTAAATAAAAGATTAATTTTAGAGATTTTTTGACTCAATAATGATTTCTGCAATATCTAAAACTTTAATTTTATCCTGCTTTTCTTTCATTTTAAGACCATCTTCCATCATTGTCATACAAAATGGACATGCTGTTGCAATATAATCAGGTTTTTGTTCTAATGCTTGCTCAGTTCTTAACTCATAAACCTCTTTATCACCACTTTCAGCCTCTTTAAACATTTGAGCACCACCTGCACCACAACAAAGGGACCTGCCCCGGTTTTGTTTCATTTCAACCAACTCACTGTTCAGTTTAGATAGAATAAATCTTGGTTCATCGAAAATATCATTTCCTCGTCCCAAATAGCAAGGGTCATGATAAGTAATCCGTTTTCCGCTAAACTCTTTGTCATTTAATGATAATTTACCTTCTTTTATTAGCTTATCAATAATTTGGGTATGATGATATACTTCGTAATTGCCATCTAAATCAGGGTATTCATTTTTAAAAGTGTTAAACTCATGTGGATCGCAAGTAATAATTTTTTTAACATCATACATTTTTAATGTTTCAATATTTTGCATAGCCTGCATTTGAAACAAAAATTCATTTCCTGCCCGCCTTGCCACTTCTCCTGAATCAGTTTCTTCTGTACCAAGTACTGCATAACTAACTTTACAGTGTTCAAGAATCTTAACAAATGCCCTTGTTATTTTTTTTGCCCGATCATCATAACTTCCTGCAGAACCTACCCAAAATAAGTATTCTGCTTTTTTATTCTGTGCAGCTATATCTGCCATTATTGGAACTTTGATTAATCTTTTATTTTCCATTTTTTGTATTGTTAAATTGTTAAATTGCTATATTGTCATTTGTTTATCTGTTTATCTGTTTATTTGGTTATCTGGTTATTCGTGTATTTTTCAAATCACCAAATCTTCAAATAACCGAATCACCATTATATCATTTAAGCATTTAATCATTGTTAATTTGATTATGATTGCATTTCAAATCACCAAATCCTCAGATCACCATATCTCCATTATTTCAATTGTTTATCTGTTTAT
>JBDLJL010000348.1:0-3089 GCA_039714415.1 Bacteroidota bacterium | reverse complement strand
CAAAAAAGAGACAGTTACATAATTGTAAGATAAAAAAACCCGGAAAATACTGCAAACTTTTAAGAACCACAGCACATATATGGAAGTAATAATATTTATAGGGATTCAGGCTACAGGAAAATCTACTTTTTATTTAGAGAAGTTTTTCAATACTCATATGCGGATTTCGATGGATATGCTTAATACAAGGCATAAAGAACAGAAGTTTTTAGATTCTTGTTATTCCATTCAACAGCCATTTGTGGTAGATAATACAAATCCAGGAAAAGCGGATCGATATAAATATATTGAAAAAGCCAAAGAAAATAAGTATAAGGTAATTGGATATTATTTCCAATCCAAGTTACAGGATTCACTAAAAAGGAATACTCAAAGGCAAGGGAAGGAAAATATCCCGGAAATAGGAATAAAAGGTACTTTTAGTAAACTTGAGATTCCTTCGTTGGATGAAGGATTTGATGAATTATATTACGTTGAGATTAAAAATGATACTTTTGAGATAAAAGATTGGAAAGATGAAATTTGATGATTTAGATAAAAAACTAAGAATTTATGAGACAGCACATGATATTTGTGTCCTACCAGGAATATATATTGTAGCCCGTATAGATGGCAGGAATTTTACTAAATTGACTAAACAGAAACATAAATTTAAAGCCCCATTTGATGAAATTTTCAGAGATTACATGGTTGAAACCACCAATCATTTAATGAAATGTGGATTCAAAGTAATTTATGCTTATACCGAAAGTGATGAGATTTCATTACTTTTTGACTTGAATGAAACTGCATTTTCAAGAAAGCATAGAAAATTCACTTCAATATTAGCAGGAGAAGCAAGTGCTAAATTTAGCACTTTGATTGGTTCAGTGGCTGCATTTGATTGTAGATTAAGTGAATTACCGAACAAACAATTAGTTGTAGATTATTTTAGATGGCGCAATGAGGATGCACACAGAAATGCGCTAAATGCTTATTGTTATTGGAAATTGCGGGAAGATAATTTTAGCAGAGGAGAAGCTACTAAGCGGATTGAAAAAGTAAGTACCGCAGATAAAAATGAACTATTGTTTACCTATGGTATAAACTTCAATAATGTTCCTAAATGGCAAAAACGTGGAATTGGTTTTTATTGGACAAATTTTGAAAAAGAAGGACTTAATCCAAAAACAAAAGAAAAGGTTTTAGTAAAACGGAGACATATACAAACTGAATACGAACTGCCAATGAAAGATGAATATGATACGTTTATTTTGGATATACTAAACAAAAATGAGAATAAAACTAATAATTAATCCTGCCTGTACACAACAAAAAATTTTTCATGAATTTTAGTGAATGAGTGATAAATTAAGACTGCAAAAAATTATTTTCACTCTCAACAAAAAGTTTTCCACACCCCTCCTACCAAGCAAAAATTTAATATATTATTGCGGACAAAAAATATCAAATGAAAGAATCAATCAACAAAACGACATTAGCACAAATGTATGGCTGGAACTTACAGTTTCTTGTAAATAGGATTAATACATTATCCGAATTAGTAAAAGAACTTGAAGGGACAGGATACTATAACAATCAAAGGATATTTACACCCAAGCAGGTAAAAATTATATTTAAACACCTTTGTAATCCAACGATACCCTTATAACCTTGTTATAAGTATAGTTTCTCAAACTGTAATATTACCGGATGATATCCGTAGCATAATTGAGAAAAACCCTAAATTAAGTACAATTCAAATATTTAAGGCCACAAAAGAAGGTAAATTTTTAAGCCAAAATGACTTTATGCATATGGGACAAGCACTATTTAAATGTGAAGGTGGTTTTTGTCATCCTGAGAAGAATAGGTTTGGGGGGAATGAGATGGTGGAGATAGCTTTTAGATAATAAATGCTATGCCTAAAAAAAGGCCTTTAGCTTGGAGCTAATGGCCTTTTTTTTTGAAATTTACCATTGGTGGTAACGCTGGGCCATGATGAGTGGGGATTAGAAAGCGATATTCTTTCCTCTGCCACCAAGCCACACCGATTAATAAATTTACAATTCGTGCCGAACTTTCCAAGTTCCACCAAAATTTCCTGACCAATAAATTCCCATTCATTCATAGCCATTGTTAGCGATTATTTTAGACCATTTATATTAGCAATTGACCTAAGTCGATCTTTTAATTCGTCTCTATTATTATAGGTCATTCCAATTGATGAAATTGGACTTAATAGCCTTATCTTAATTTTACCAGGTTTTGTGTAAAGTGATCTATATGGTAAAGATTCATAGGTTCCTTCAATGATAAATGGAACAATATCCGATTGACTATTAATAGCCATTACAACAGGCCCCTTTTTATATTCATTTAATTTTCCATTTTTCGTTCTTTTGCCTTCGATGGAGACAATCATATTTCCCCCAGACCTTAAAAATTTATCTGTACGATTTAAGGTTTTTTTTGCTTGACTAGACCACTGGCGAATGATCACAAAATTAGTAATAGCCAAAAACCAACCTATTACAGGGTACATGGCAAATTCTATGTTTAAAATACCTCTTGTTTTATATACTGGAAGTGTCGGAACAATCATCGAGTCTAAAAAACTACTCTGATTGAGAAGTACAAATACTGTATTACTAGCAGTTTTAGTTTTATCTTCTTCAAATTCAAAATGAATGTTTAGTCCAAATAATTTGAAGTATAAATGGAGGTAGCTTTGAAATATACTAATCGCTTTCCATAAGTCAAATATTCTTATAAAAGCAGCTACAGCGAAATAGAAAAAGCCAAGAAAGCAGTATACAATTAGTTTTATTACGTACCATGCCACTAATATTATGTTCATGTCTTCGATTTCTCTATTGTTAATTATCGCTAAGATCCGAATAAAGTGAAAGGTAGTTTTATTTACCTTTTGCCAATAGTAAATTTATCTCGCCAAAATTCGCAATAAAAATTACCTTTTATTTTTTCTTAATAAATTTAACCAAATACTCAATACGTTGTATGAAAATTATGCTGTTTTTTTATTCCAAAATGGAATAAATGTTTAAAAACCATTTATTTAAAACAGTTCTTTAGAAAAGAAAATATAA
>JBDLJL010000347.1:0-3178 GCA_039714415.1 Bacteroidota bacterium | reverse complement strand
TAATCATCTATTCTATGAAAACCTTTTATATATGAATTAAACTTAATACCATCGTCTGACAACCATAATATACCTCCACCTTTTTCTATTACTCCATGATTATCGGTTGTAAGCAGTGCAAATTTATCGTTGTACATAAAAGCATAACCATCTTCAATAATACGGTCGTTAACAGTTACAGGAAATGGCATTTGAACGTATGGTCCCTCCAATTTTTCTGATACAGCCACTCCCATAGTTCTAAATTTTCCATTATTTGATTTAAAGTAGAGATAAAACCCACCATCAGGATGTTGTAATAGTGCCGGATTATTAACCCCATTTTCGGCTTTATAGTTCCAATAATCTTTATTTTGGGATGGTAAAAGAATCAATCCATCATCACCTACTTTTTCCCAAGGACCATATAAAGATTCTGATATTGCCATACCAATGCGCTGATTTTTAGGAAACTTAGGTTTATCTGGGTTGTTATTTGCAATATATAACAACGCATATTTATCTCCTACTTTATGAATTGTAGGGTTACACATTGCATATTTATCCCATGTTTCTTCACCTGTACCTTGAAGAGAAATATCTGAAAAATTAAAAGGTCCTTCAGGTGTTTCGCCAATATAATGAGCAACCTCACTATGAGAGCGCCATCCCGGAACAACCTTTAATTTACCCGGCCAACGGGCAGCAAAAATGTGCACTTTCCCATCTTCTCCCATAATAGGCGATGACCCCCAAATTGTATAACCGGAGTCTTCAACAGCTACTCCTTTAAATTCCCAACTATCTGCAAAAGTATTGTCTATAGTCTGTTTATCTTGATTATCCTGCTTACTTGATGAGCAGTTTGTAAATACAAACAGAGACAACAATATGATTAAATCAAATGTGATTTTACGAGCTTTCATCCTATATATATTGTTTATTAATTTATAACAACCGGTATTATTTTGAAACAACCTTTACTCCACTTTTAACACCCTTCTCCCATTTTAAATATTTCTCTTCTAATGTCTTTACTAAATCAGCATTAGCTTCTGCTACATTATTTTTTTCTGAAATATCAGTTGACAAGTCATACAACTCCACTTTTTTAGTCTTTGTAAATCTTACGAGCTTCCAATTACCACTCCTTATGAAACCATGCTTTCTATTTGCAAAAAACACATCTCGCGAAGGTAAATCTTCCTGTTCTAAATAGAAGACGACAGAGTAACCAAGTCTTTTGGTGCAGACAAAAAACTATATAAACCTTGACTGGCCAACAGATGGATTATAATGGCTGTAAACAGCTATACACCTCCACAATACATACTCACTTTTTTATAATTTAACTACTATTCAGGGGAAGATGTTTCACATCTCCCCTTGAATAATAATTATGTATGCAAAATAGTTCTATTATGCCCTTTTAATGTTTAAATTTTAACACATAACTAACAGTACAATCGCCACCATATATATTTACACCTGATGCAACATATAAATATTTTGGCTCGCCATCAATCATCAAAACCTGCGGACGCTCAAACTTAGCATATTTTCTTTTTTTAGAGCCGTAATGTACCGCTACTTTAGCCATATCTACTTTGGTGTATTGGTTTATCCTATGATAACCTTTTTCATAGGTACTAAACTTTATACCATCGTCTGATGTCCAAAGTATGCCACCACCGTCTTGAATAGTACCGCTATTATCGGTTGTAAGCAGATTGAACTTTCCATTGTACATAAAAGCGTAGCCATCTTCAATCATTTTATCGTTGGCAGTTACAGAAAAAGGCAGTTGAACGTAAGGGCCGGTTATATTTTCGGCAACAGCCACTCCCATTGATCGCATTTTTCCTTTTGCTGATTTAAAATACATATAATATCCGCCATTTGGGTGTTGCAAAAGTGCCGGATTATTTACACCGTTAAATGCTTTATAGTTCCAGTATTTTTTATTTGTTGGTGTTGAAAGAATTAAACCATCGTCACCTACTTTTTCCCATGGGCCGTAAAGCGAATTTGATATTGCCATTCCTATACGCTGATTTGCCGGAAAATAAGGCCTGTCAGGATTAGTGTTGCCAATATATAAAAGCACATATTTATTTCCCACTTTTTGAATTGTCGGGTTATGTGCCCCAAATTTATCCCATGTTTCTTGTCCTGTTCCCTTTAGCGAAACATCAGAAAACTTAAACGGACCTTCAGGCTTATCGCCTACATAATGAGCAACTTCACTATGCGAACGCCAACCGGGAACAACTTTTAATTCGCCGGGCCAGCGTGCAACAAAAAGGTGCACTTTTCCATCATCGCCAATTATTGGTGATGTACCCCATATTGTATAACCTGAATCTTTAACCGCGATCCCTTTAAATTCCCAACTATCTGCAAAAGTATTATCTACAGTCTGTTTATCTTGTTGGCCGAATGAACAGTTGGTTAAAACAAACAAAGACAAGAGTAGGATTATATTTGAGGCAATAATATGTGTTTTCATCTTATGTATTTTTGTATATTAGTTACTTACAAATGTTTTAATAATTAGAATCAGAAACCCTACTTCTATAGAATTCCGACCTATTTCTCCAACAAGGTAATAATTTTCACCTTCGCTCCTTTCTTAGAAGGAGAATAAACCACATGGTACTTTTTGTCAATTTCTAAATCATAACCCTGAACCTGGCGAATATCTCCATCAAAATTAGTCCTGAAACGCACATGATCGTTTAGGGTAAGCTCCATTGTAATTTCTTTTCCTTTCAACGCCTCCTTACCTCCATTTACAGCTGACACCATTTTACCTTTAAACGTAAAATTGGTACCCGTAATTTCTGTAATAGTGCCCACAATTTTTTTATGGTTTGCATGTTTCACTTGTTGTGCTTTATAATCTGACCCTTGCTCCATGTCAAATGCAATTTCATCAAACTCCAGCTTTACAATTCTTAGCTTACCTGATATGTTATCATCAGGCAAACTGAGCTTAATTTCTGCATCTTTTTTGTTGCAATCAAATTCAACCTCTTCTCCATTATCCAGAAAGCTTGCCCTGAGTACATTAGATCCTATGCCTTTTACTTCCACGTCACCCCCAATCCAATTTAACAGATGCACATAAACAACAGGCTTATTTTTACTTATGGAAATAGAGCCCCACGAATGCTCTTTGCCGAAAGGATTGCCTTTG
>JBDLJL010000346.1:0-3188 GCA_039714415.1 Bacteroidota bacterium | reverse complement strand
CCAAATCTTCAAATAACCGAATCACCATTATATCATTTAAGCATTTAATCATTGTTAATTTGATTATGATTGCATTTCAAATCACCAAATCCTCAGATTACCATATCTCCATTATTCCAATTGTTTATCTGTTTATTGAATATTGCTTATTGAGTGTTTTCAGCATAAATCAATATTTAAAACTTTACAAGTCATCATTAATCAATAATCATTCAACATTATTCATTAATATATAACTCTTCTGCCCAATTATTTCGGTCAGCAGCTGGATATTGCCATGGAGCACCATTATTTTCTATATTTGTTGACATCGCATTAAGCGGTGATGGAGCTGCAGATTCTTCCATAAAAATGTATCTTCTTAATTCCAGAATGATGGCTACCTGATCAATATTAACCGGACACTCATAAGTACATGCATTACAAGTTGTACAAGCCCAAAGCTCTTCAGCTGTAATATAGTTTCCTAATAAAGATATATCATCTGTAAATTCATTTCCATTTTTACGAATACCTTTTCCAAGCTCTTGAAGTCGGTCACGTGTGTCCATAACAATTTTTCGGGGTGAAAGCTTTTTACCGGTTAAGTTTGCCGGACAAACTGCTGTACATCGACCACATTCTGTACAGGTATATGCATCCATAAGGTTTTTCCAACTAAGGTCACGTACATCTTTAGCTCCAAAAGTGGCAATTTCTTCTTCAGATGCGGCATCTTCCTCAATAATCCCCATGGCTATTTTTACCTCATTGGTAACTGATTCCATATTATTGATATAGGTCCTTGCTTTTAGCTTAGTGTAATAAACATTCGGGAAGGCAAGGAATACATGGAAATGTTTAGAGTAGGGGATATAGTTTAAAAATGCAAAAACACCAACAATATGGAACCACCAACCAAAGCGTTCAATAAATATTAATGAGCTTTCTGAAAATCCACTAAATATTGGAATTAATAAACCGCTAATTAGAAAATTACCTGTTTCAACATAATGTCCGTTTCCTAAACTTTGTAAAACCTGATCCGCCGCATTCATTGATAAAAATGCTGACATTAATAAAATTTCTGTAATCAAAATAATATTGGCATCAAGCCTTGGCCAGCTTGTCATTTCAGAGTTATGAAATCGTTTAACCCTTAAAACATTTCTTCTTATTAGAAAAAAGATACAAGCAGTGATAACTGCAATGGCAAAAACTTCAAAAGCTGAAACCAGATAGTTATAGAATGGCAAAAATGTAAAAAATCGATGACTTCCTGAGATACCATCTATCAGAATTTCCAGCATTTCAACATTTACGATAATAAAACCAACATAAACCATGATATGCAGAATACCGGCAATAGGCCGTTTTGTCATTTTAGACTGTCCAATGGCAACCCAAAACATAGTTTTCCACCGTTTGCTTTTGTTATCTTTAATATCGAAATCTCTGCCTAATTTGATATTGTGAGCAATTATGCTGACATTTTTATAAAAAAGAAGAATGGCAGATAAAAATACGAGAATGAAAATTATATTAGCTATCATATGCACTGAATTTAAATTAATGATAAAATCAATTTTGAATTTCAAATATAATATTTTTTAATTTATTATGTATGCATAACAATTAATTTATAATAAATATATTCTTCAAAACAAATAAAATTATATATATTTATCTATTATTTAAGGAGTTGAAAGATATTAAAATAAATTGTTTGTTTTATGTTTTTTGACATATGTAAATATCTTTACTTTTAAAACGAATGATCTTTAAAAATAAAACGATATTAATCTTAATCGTTACTTTGGTTGTTGTTATATTTGGAATGCTTATAAAAACAATCAAAGAAACAGATAAATTAGTTAATAATTATCTAAAAAATAGTGGAATGGAAAACGGAGAAATTAGCTTCAAATTTCAAAAACCGGATAAAAAAATTAAACTACCTATTGAATTTAAGGAAATATCAGCACTTTCTTATTTCGAAAATAATAAGTTAGTATGCTTGCATGATGAAAAAGCTGATATTTTTTTCATCAATTACATTACTGATAATATGGATCAAAAAATTACAATTGCCGGAAAAGGTGATTTTGAAGGAATTGAAATTGTTGATAATACAATTTATATGTTAAAAAGTAATGGGATACTTATTAAAATAGTTGATTTTATAAATGAATCAAGGATTATTACGAAAAATAAAACAGGTCTTTCGTTAAAAAATGATTGTGAGGGACTTGGTTATGACCCTATAACAAATCAATTACTTATTGCGTGTAAAAATGCTCCCGGATTGCCTGGTAGTAATGAAAAACACAAAGGAAAGCGTGCAGTATATGAATATGATATAAGTACGCAAAAGCTAAATAAAGAGGCAAAATATTTAATCAGCCTTAAAGAAATTGAAAAAAAAACCGGAAAAAAGAGGTTTATGCCTTCCGGTATTGCCGTCCATCCAATAACCAATAATATTTACATTATTGCTTCGGTGGGTAAATTATTAATTGTATTGAACAAGGAAGGGGAGATCATAGATTTTGCCCATTTTGATCCCAAAGTTTTTCGCCAACCAGAAGGAATTTGTTTTAGTCCTGACGGGAAAAAATTATTTATTTCAAACGAAGGAAGAAATAAGAAAGGAAATATATTGGTTTTTGAGCAGTTTGAGAATTAGAGATTAATGGAATATTTTTAATAAAACAGTTATTTTCGTATATTTATATTATGAAAGCAAACAATCAAAACGAACCAGTATATATTACGAAACGAATTTTATTACGAACTTCTAAAAAAGCTATTATGCATGCTTCTAAAAAGGCAATTCGTATTGCCGGATATGTTGTTAAAGTGGAGAATGGATGGGTTGTTCGTGAATATAAAGATGGTTCAATTCAAAGAATTTTGAAACTATCTCCTAAAGTTAAACTTCAAGAAATACTACTTGATTAAGCAAACTCTACGCATGAGAATCTTTGCCGGACCAAATGGTTCAGGTAAAAGCACAATTATTAGGGCGGTTAGAAATTATAAGTTGAAGGGGGTTTCTGTTGATTTTGGAATTTATATAAATGCAGATGATATTGCCCACAACTTCAGGACAATCGGGTTTAAAATTTGAACCCATTCAGGGTTCACATTGCTATTCCTTATGTACCATGGGTTTTACCCATGGTTATTCAAATTTAACCACTTCGTGG
>JBDLJL010000345.1:0-3191 GCA_039714415.1 Bacteroidota bacterium | reverse complement strand
GGGGTAACTTATTTAATTGATGGTGGGCGTTCTGCAATAATGCAAGATTCGTAATAAAAGTTCAAAACTTAATTATTGGCGTTTTCTAAGTGGCACTAATTAGTGTGTGTCCATAAAGTCGAGAGTTTGAACTAAAAAGTTCGAATTCAAGGCGTGTGATAAATCTAAACCGCAGAATACTAGTGTATTTGAGGATTTGGATTTTGAGCAACAACGCAGAAGTCGGACTTTGTAGACAAACTCTAATTATATAAATTTTTCATGGCTTACAAAGTAAAAAAAGTAAAAAACACCCCACTTTCCATACTGGCAGAAAGTCCTGTTTGGCATCCTGAAGAGAAAGTTCTTTATTGGGTAGATATAGTGGGTGGAAAACTATTTAGCTACGATCCCCGTAAAGAGGAAACACGAACGGTAAAGCTGGGGAGCATGGTTGGTGCCGTTGTCCCCGCCAGTGGTGAATATTCTGTAATTGTTGCTTTAGAAACAGGGGTTTTTGGTTTAACATTAAATGAAGAGTTGAAAAAACTTTCAAACTATCCTGAAAATGAAATAAAAGACAATCGTTTTAACGATGGAAAATGTGACCCTGCAGGTCGTTTTTGGATAGGGACTATGAATAAAAATGTGATTGAAAAAGCTGGTAATCTTTATGTTTTTAATGGTAACAACCTTGAGTTAAAACAGCCGGAAGTAACAATTTCAAATGGAATAGCCTGGTCTATTGATCACAAAACTATGTATTATATCGACACGGCTGAATATGCTGTTTTTGCTTATGATTTTGACTATCTGTCAGGTGTAATTTCAAATAGAAGGATAGCAATCAAAATTCCTGAAGATGCAGGTGCCCCCGATGGAATGACAATCGATTCAAATGGAATGCTCTGGGTTGCCCATTGGGGCGGATTTGCCGTTAGGTGTTGGGATCCCGGGACAGGCAAAATTGTTGATGAAATTGATATACCTGCACCACATGTTACATCTTGTACTTTTGGTGGCGAAAATTTAAATACCCTTTATATTACAACCGCTTCAGAAGGGCTTTCAGAAGCTCAAATTCAACAATATCCATTAAGTGGGGCCATATTTAAGGTTGAGTTGAATGTTAAAGGTGTTTCTAATTATTTATTCAAAAACACCTTAGATTTATAAAAACAATTCAGTAACCAACTATAACTCGAAACAGTATTGTAACAAATTAACTCATCCTGAATAATTAATCTTTGCTTTTTTTGCAACAATAGAAAAACAAATTGTATATTGTCATTAAGTTTTCTGGTGTTTTAACATAGCACATGCATGTAACAGTTAGGAGTAAGATAGCTTTTATGACATTATCAAAATGACAACATTCGATCCTGATATTTATATATTGAAGCAAATCAATAATGATGATGTTGATGCATTTGAAGTGCTTTACAAGAAATATTACAGGATTGTATATAATTATGCAAGGCACTTTTTGACAGAAGCATCAGATTGTAATGACATTGTTCAGGATGTATTTACATATGTTTGGGAGTCGCGTAATAAAATAAAGATAAATAAATCACTTAAATCGTATTTGCTTTCAGCTTGCCATAATACCTGTATTAATCATCTTAAGAAACGTGATACTAAGCAGCAACATGTTGCCCATTTTTTTAGCCAAAGCAATTTGTTTGAAGATGGATATAATGCCATTTTTGAAAATGAACTACGCAAAGCGATTGATGATGTAGTGGATGAATTACCAAACCAATGTAGTGAAGTTTTTAAACTAAGCCGCTTAAAAGGATTAAAACATAAAGAAATTGCAAGCTTATTGAAAATTTCCCCGAAAACTGTTGAAACACAAATATACAGGGCATTAAAAGTGCTAAAAAAACGCCTTTCATACCTCATTTTAATATTTTTTAATATTTTTTCTGATTTCTTGTAAGTGATTTTCTTCTGGCAGTTGCCTATTTTATAGAACATGTCCATAAGTCAGTATTTTAGAAAAAGTGTCAATTTGCAGGTTGCTTTTAAGTATCTAAGCCTGATTGAAAGATATAGAAGTTGGCAGTATTCAGTTAACGGTACGCAGCAGCTCTGTAAAGATTGCCTGCTGAAAACTAAATACTGATCACTTTAAAAAATAGTTAAACACGATCCGATTTTTCAGGGCAAATTCTGATTATAAAAAAAAATATGATATCACGAGAATACATAGACCAATTAATATTACGACTTCTTGAAGGAGAAGACCTCGACAGGGATGAGCAGGATAATTTAATAAATTGGCTCAAAAAGCATCCCGAAGAGCACAAATCTTTATCGGAACAAATAGGGGTTTGGATAAATATGGATACAGAGCAGGAAGTATCAAAGGAATTAATTGATGAACAGTGGGAGAAATTTCATGATAAGATTATCTCAAAATCGGATAATTTAAAGACCCACAAATCGAAAATTAAAATTTTACCTATTCTAAGCAGGTATGCTGCAATATTTATATTAGGTATCCTGCTTACTTCTGTATCATCTTATTTATACCGTAATTTTTTTGATAATAATTATACAGTGCAAACAATTGAAGTACCTTATGGTGCTAAGTCATCTATTAAGCTAACTGATGGGTCAGAAGTTATTTTAAATGCTGGGAGTAGGCTTGAATATACATCATTGTTTGGAAATAGAACCAGGGAGGTGAAGCTTGAAGGTGAAGCTTATTTTAAAGTATCTAAAAATCCACAAAAACCATTTATTGTTAATGCATCCGGACTTACAGTAAAAGCTTATGGAACTGAGTTTAATGTAAAATCCTATGCTGAAGATAAATCTATTCAGGCAACTTTAATAAAAGGGCGTATTGGTGTACAAAAAACGATATCCGGTGATAACAAAGAAACACAAGAATTTTTTCTGAAACCTATGGAACAGGTAATTTTACACAAAGCAATTAAAACGCAAGGTGATTCTGCTTCAATTATAAGTGAAAAATTGTTTATCGCACGTAAGATTAACCCAGACTTATACACTGCATGGATTAAAGATAAGATTCATGTTAAGAGTGAAACCCTAAAAGAACTGGCCCTAAGGCTTGAACGGAAATACAATGTGCAGATAAATATTGAAGACAAAGAATTGGAAAATAAAAAATTCACAGGCATTTTAGAAAATGAAACCATTGAACAGGTGCTCCAGGTACTGGAATTATCAGCCCA
>JBDLJL010000344.1:0-3199 GCA_039714415.1 Bacteroidota bacterium | reverse complement strand
AAACAGAATGAACAATAGTAGTTTTGGAATATGTTTTTTTTTCATAACGAAAACAATTATACGGGTTTAAAATTTAATCGAGTCATTTTTTTATTTCTTTTTTATTAATACCAAATAAACAATGAAATGCGCTATATCTTTTTCGCCTAATCCATTTTTACTTCATTTAAAAATGCTTCCGTAGCTCTGCTATGCAATAATTTTTAAATTCGTAAAAAAGAATTATACTTCAAAGCTAACAGCGTATTTCATAATTTAATTGGTATAGAACCAGACCCCTGCCATAAAACTTTTAAATCAGAACCGCCGGCTGCCTGAAAATATTTAACAATGATTGAATGTTTGCCTTTATCCAAATTTACTTTTCCCGACAATACATGGTATCCGTGTAGCTTGTCGTTGTCTATAATTTTCTTATTATCAACAAATAACTGCGAACCATCATTCGAACCAATGTAAAATGTGTAAATTCCGGGTGTATAAATTTCTACTGAAGTGATCATTAGTAAAGCAAAAAAATGTTCCCGGGTATCAATCGAGCCTAAATCAAACTCCGTCACATTGCCGGTGCGCTCAGGAGTTAAATTAACAAAATCAGGAACCCATTCCCATTTACCTAAATAGTACTGATAATAAATCTTATCGTCATAATCAATTTTTTTATAATTTGATTCGGCAACTTCACTGATTGTAAAACCATCCTTTATTGCCACAGCTTTAAGCAATCCATCATTCTTAATTGTAATAGCTCCTTTATACTCTTGAGACTTAAGATTTGGCTCTGTTCCATCAGTAGTATAAAATATTTTTGCACCTACAAACTCACTTGAAATTGTAACTTCAAGAGAATCGGCAAAATATATATTCGAAGGTTCAATAACGGGAGGTGGCATTTTAAGCTTATTACTTTTCAATGACGTTACTGTACTTTTAAATTCCCCATTAATTACCCTGGCTTTTATCTGGCAAGTGTCAATAAGCATGAAAGGTGAATTATACTGTTTTGAGATGCTTGTTGGTTCGTTTCCGTCAAGGGTATAATAAATTTTGTCTTTGTGTGATGCAGAAACAATACTAACCATTCCAGACCTGTCTCTTATAATCATTGGAGATGAGGCGACCGGAATCATTTTACGTGTAATTGATGCAACAGAAATGTTGGCTTTTACCGGCCTTATACTATAACTAAAGTACATTGGCTTTGCTTTAACCCTATACTTGTCTATAATATCAGGACCGCAACTGGCATTTCCCACACCTTTTTCAGCCACATAAATATTCAGGTAAACACTACTGTCGGCTGATAATTCGTTTGTATGCTTAGCCTGGTGCAAGTCCTCCTGACTGTAATGAAGCGCTGAAAAAGCAAATAAGCCGGAATTTTTCACAAAGAGAATTCCATCATTATATGCCCCTTTAATGTTTAACCACCTTACATCCTGTTTGCTTCCTGTTGCTTGTGGTTTTACATAGGGGAAATACTGGTCTTTTACATTACTTTCAAACTGAGCTAGAAAAGCCCCTGTTTTTCTATCTGAATAGTTCTCGTGAGGGCCGAGTCCAAACCATTTTAAACGATTTTGCTCCCCTTTAATATTTAAAGAAAGTGAAATTCCGGGAAACTCGTTTAACTTATTATCCGGAATAAATTCGTTGTCAATTGAAATAACTCCGTTGTTCAGAATAGTATAAACAGCCTTGTGGATAAAATTGGCTTTTCCGTCAACGTTATAATCTATCGTAGTGTTTATTATAACATATTTGGCGTTTGCCTGCTCTAAACTAAAATCAGTCAGAGTACCCTTTAAGTTTGAAAAATTATATTCACTCCAGGTGTCGAAATCATATTTATCATTATCGGTTAAAGCCCTGAAGATATTAAGTTTTGGACCGGCACCAATACTGTCATCCTTCAAATACTCTGTGTCGGAATATTTAATTGAATTAATAATACCTGTAGTTTTATTAAAACTGACACTAAAATCTTTTCCGGAAAAGGCTACAGAATTTTCGTCTTCATGTTTTTGTATCTTCAATTTTTCAGAGAGCTTAATTACATCAGCTTGTTTTTTTAAATCCGGCAATTTTATCTGGTTCCAGGCCACCTTATGACCTTTTTTTGCCCATAAAGTGTTTTGTTTTTCTGTAAAGTTAATTTTCAGGTGATATTCTGCACCGGGAGAGATATCAAACTTACCAAAGGGGATAGTTACAATTTTTTCTTCAAACGGTTCTATATTCAATCTATCTAGTGTTCCGGTTTTTATGATTATACCATCTTCACTAATTTCCCAGGTGGCATTGTATTTATTTAAATTGGTAAAGCTGAATTTATTTATAATTCTGACCTTAGCTTCTGATATATTAACCGGTTCAACTTTTATGTTTTGATATACTTTTTTTACTTCCCACATCTTGGGCGAGATAGTCCTGTCGGGCAACACAATTCCGTTAATACAGAAGTTCCCGTTTGAAGGAGTATCTTCAGGACCAAAATCACCTCCATAAGCAAAGAATTTTGTTCCGTCGGCATCTTTTTTATATAGTCCCTGATCGGCCCAATCCCAAATACATGCTCCCATAAAAATGGGGTCGCTATCGATAACATCCCAATACTCCTGCATGTTTCCTAAGGAATTGCCCATAGCATGCACATATTCGCAAACAAAATATGGTTTTGTGTTATCCTCTCCGGCATATTTTTCCATGCCCATCAGGTCGGGGTACATACGGCTGTACACATCGGCTACTTCGTTAAACCCTTCGTAGTGTACAGGACGCGATGGATCGGTGTTGTGTGCATATTCGGTCATTTTAGCAAAATTGTTACCAGTACCTGCTTCGTTTCCCAGTGACCACATAACAACAGAGGGATGGTTTTTATCACGCTCAAGCATACTTTCTATTCTGTCAACAGAAGCAGCTGTCCACTTTGGATTATTTTTTGGTAAAATTCCATTTGCTCCATGTGATTCGAGATTCGCTTCGTCAATAACATAAATTCCATATTCGTCGCAGAGATTATACCAATAAGGGTGACTTGGATAATGTGACGTTCGTACAGCATTAATATTAAACTGTTTCATTAGTTCAATATCTTTTGTCATTATTTCTTTCGTGATGTACTGTCCTGTTTCCGGGTGTATTTCTCCACGGTTAACCCCTTTCATTTTAACAGGAACACCGTTTATCACGAATT
>JBDLJL010000343.1:0-3251 GCA_039714415.1 Bacteroidota bacterium | reverse complement strand
TCTGAAAGTATAATTATAAGTAATAATAAAGAACCAGCATCAATGAAATTGAACATTGGAGATGTAATCTATGTGTCAGAATCAGGGATAGGAATTTACGCAAAAGGAGTAGTAAAAAACAATAATGAAATGTTTACAATTTCTGACACTATTGATGAAATTGTAAAAAACCATGATATTAAAAAAGAAGGTAAATACTGGGCTGATAAATTATCTAGATTTCATGAAGAAAAAATCAAGAATAATAAAGTTAAATTTAAATATCATAGATACATTATTGATCAAAAATTACTCAAAACTGTTATTCCATTTAAATCAAAGAACTTAGAAAAATTTATTAAACCAGGTTTTGAGTCTAGTTTTATAAAACTTACCCATGAAGATGTAGAATCAATTGAAAATCCGATAATTATACCCGACATTACCTTTAAGTCTGAAATACCTAGCACACTAAAGTTTAAAATACATTCATTAGTCAACAGAAATGATACAAGTAATTATTGGTATGATATAGATCACTTAGTACCAAAATCTGTCGGTGGGCCAGGAAATATTATAGAGAATTTAGCACCTATCGGATTCAGTTTGAACAGATATAAGAATAATTCTATACCTATAGAATTCTTACTTGTTTCAAAAAAGTTGCTAGGTTGGAGGTTTGATGGAGAAATTGAAGAGATTATAACAAATAACAACCAAAATCTTGTAAAATTAAATTCATCAAAAAATCTTTATACCCATTGCACGCAAATTAATGAGAAAGTTCAGAGTAAAGATTTTGAAGAAGCCAAAAAATTTTATTTTGAAGTACTAAGGCTTAAATATCCTGAATTGTCAAAAATTTATAAAAAACATAGCACCCCAGTATTGATATAGTCCTTGCCAAATCTAATTTAACAAACAACGATTATAAACCTGTATAGGACTTCAAGACATAAGAAAGTTGACTATGCAGGTTTTGTATGGTGTTTGACATAGTTTTGTTATTCGTGTGTGCATCCAAGAGTTTTTGCAAACTTATTAGCTAGTTGCTTATATGTAGTAATTCCTTTAAAGTCACTAATTCCAAGAGAAACTAAGGCTTCTTTCACTTCATTTTTTTCACTGTTTTTAATGAAAATATAAAGTTCGTGTTTAGCTCTCGAGGATGCCACATACATGCGTCTTAAAAAAGCTTCATCTGCATATCGTTCAAATAACACATCTATCAGAAATATATAATTTGACTCTAAGCCCTTAATTTTACCCGCCGATATAATTGGAATTTTTACATCACCTTTATGCGTATTGGTTTTGTAGTAAATGCCCTTATCTTTCAGGTCAGATGTAATACTTGGAAATTTGTTATTCTTATCTCTCGATGAATATACAGTTACTATTCTGGTGTCTTCCGAAACATCTACACCGTTTCTTTGCCAATCGGCTACTTGTTGCCCTATAAACTGTTTTATGGTATTTATTTCATCATAAAATACAATATGAGGTTTTTTACTGCTTTCAATACCACGCAAAACAGGTTGGTCTATTCTACGGTTATTATTTGTTATGTATTTGTTTGCAAAATGAGCAATCTCCTTTGTATTTCTACAATTTGTGTGTAACGATAAACGACAATCAATATCGATCATCCATTTAGGAATGTCTTTCCTGTGCTGAAATATATCTTGATTTCTATCGTAGAACAGGTAGAAATGCTTTGGTTGAGTTGATGAAAGTAGCTCTATCCATTCTTCATTAAAATCCTGTGCTTCGTCTATCACAATATGTTGATATGGAAATTGCTCCATTTCCAGTACCCTCTCATAAAAATGATCTCTTAATATATCGAATTTACCATAGTTGGCTTTTACAAAATCCTGATCGCTTAATTGAAGAACCAGGCTGTCATAATTTATAGCATTAACATTTTCATCGTTTTCGAATTTCTTCTCAAGTACCTCTTTCAACGCTTTGTTGAAACAAAGAAATAGTATTTTATCTTCGGCATATTGTTTTTGCAAACGTCTTACTTTTTCTTCGGCTATTACAGTTTTACCTGTTCCGGCACCTCCGCGTATAGCTGTGTAATTTTGCTCTTCGGTGAAATCTAAAACCTGGCTTTGCGACTTAGTAAGCATTATCATTTCCTGTTCAATATATTCTTGATCTATCTTGAAACTTGAAACAATATTTAGTGTAGGGAACAATATCTTTAATACCTGTTTTTTGCTGAGTTTGTTTTCTTTATTTTCCCCGGCAAAGATCCTTTTTATTGCTTCTCCCGGATTTAACAATGTTTTCTGATCTAATATTTGACAAGGCTTTGCCGGTAGATTCTCATCTTTTTTATCGAACTGTGAATTAGGAAACCATAATGCAAAAGTTATTGGAATATCAACATATCTTACATTAAGCTCTTGCTTAAATATATTTAATAAAGTTCCCCGTGCCTGTAAAACCTGATCTATTGGATCTTTAGATCCATACAAAACATCAATATTTCCATTTTTATGCTTTCTCTGCCACTGTGTATCTACATACTCTATAGCTCCTCCCTTAACCTCGATAATTAAAATTCCAAGCTTAGGGTGATAAACCATAAAATCATTCTCCCCATTTTTGTAACGTTCCTTAAACGAGCCTTGCCACCTGTAAGAGTGAAATACATAATAATCGTCGCTTAGCTGCTGTAAAGCATCATAGATTAACTTCTCGGCATTTGGGCGTTTAGGATCGTAACCTAATTTATCAAAATTTGGGTCGTAGTAAATTGGGGGAAATGTTTTTGGCATTTTAAAATTTATAAATAAATTATTTGTGAAAATATAAAATATTTTTAGTAATTCATGAATCTCTAAATATTCTTTGAGGTTTAATAAAATCAAACTGACCTATATGAAAGCATAATTTACCTGAGATAGACGTAAGTAACTTGTTCCGTATTCTTACTTTATGAATTTAATAATAAGTTTATTTAAAGGTCAAAACTCCCACCAAGGATTGCAGCGGCAGCTTTTTAGTAGCACATGTTGTGAATTATTTGCGAAGAGAGCGACTTCAGGAGCTCCCCGTAGCAAAATTAATGAACACATTTGCTGCGAAAAACTATAGCGGAAAGCCTGATGCCGACAGGCAGGTGGCCAAATAGAGTAAATAAAAATCTAAAAAAAACAGGCCTTGACTCTCCAATGAGAAAATCAAGGCCTGAATATAATATTATCTTAAATGCTACTCGTTTAACTTAAGAACTGCCATAAATGCTGATTGCGGCA
>JBDLJL010000342.1:0-3263 GCA_039714415.1 Bacteroidota bacterium | reverse complement strand
TTGTGCAATGCACATAATTGAGCTGGTGTCCGTCAGCTGACGGATCATCTGCTCAATAGTTTTTTAATCTACTCCAAACGCAACCTTTTGTTATCTTTAGTCATCATTAAATTAGTATAAAACCATAAAATCAAATAGCAATTAATCTTGAGCCTTTCTCGTTGCTACAGTTCGTGGCTCACAGTTAATTCTAAAAAACTAAAAAGTGAAACCAACTTTATTTAAAATAAGCTCCTTGCTCCTGCTCTTATTTTTATTTGTTGCCGGATGCCAGAAAGATGAACCCAGAACTCCCGTTTTTGCAGGTATCTATGATGCTGATATGCTTTATCACGAATTTAATCCTCCATTCCAGATCGCACTACAAACAGATTCAACGAAAGATATTCAATATGGTATCGATTCAATAGATATTGATTTAGATGGAATGTTTGACTTATTCATTAGTCAAAGGATTTATTTAGATTGGAGGGACGACTTTAATAGATTGTATCTTAAAGACTATAACTTTCCGTTCTCAGGATTCACACTTCAGAATGGTCTTGAGGTTGCTTCTAAAAAGGAAACATTTTCCATTGGTCTTGGCCATACAAACGGAACAAGGTGGGTGGATACCTTACATTATGAAAGCAGAATTGATAAAATTGACTACTGGCAGAATTCCGGCGATAAAACTTGGTTATTAAATACAAATATTTGGTCATGGGCTGCTCCACCAATCACATTTTGGGGGTCTTATGGAACTTGGTATAAATTGATAAATACTGAAATGTATATTGGAATAAGAATGATAGACAATTTAGATTATAAACTTGGTTGGATTAAAGTAAAAGTGTATTCGCGTGATAATTTTGAAATTGTGAGTTATGCAATTGAAAAATAAACAAAATCAGATCGCAATTAGCCTTAAGCCTTATCCGTTTTTACTGTACAAGGTTCACCGTTAATTACCAAAAACTAAAAAATGAAATCGAAATTATTTAAACTAAGCTCCTTATTTACGCTTTTATTAATTTTCACCGTAGGATGCCAGAAAGATGAACTGGATAACAACCTGATATTAAAAGCTGAACCTGTTGACATAGTTGATCCAACCATTTCAGAGAAATTAGAAAACTTCAAAGCTTACGAATTCAAAAATTTTGAAAAAAATAATTTTCAAGAATCCATGAACCTTGAAATTCACTTTGGAAACGATTATAAATGGAATCTCTATTTAAAAGAGAATATAAGTTTAACTGAAAACCTTGAATCTTATATGACAACCGATAAAGGTACGCTTAAAGTTGAACAAAACTCTAAACATTACATGGGTAAATTAAAAGGAAATGCTGAAAGTAATGTAAGGGTCTCTTTTTACAGTAATAAAATGGCAGGATTTATTTATGATGGAAATAAAACCTATCAAATTATTCATTTAAAAAATGTTTCTGATTTAATGAACTATCCTGACGTAATGTTAGTTTGCAAAGATAGCGACATCATTATAAATAATGTAAACTTGTAATATTCTGCCCTTCCGTTTGAGCATGGCGATAAAGAGGGAAAAACTGTTTTGAGTTTATAACTCACAATATCCAGTAATTAATGAAAAAGAACTATTATAATTTAATAAAACATATTGCAATATCTAGCTTCCTTTCTTTTGTGTTGTTGTCAGCAAAAGGGCAGGAAAACAAAGTTGATTTTATTATAAATGGACAGTTAACCCAGATAATCGGTAAAGGAGATTCTCCTTATAATAATATTTTGATCGACTATATTTGGCCTAAAAGTGCCGGCCCCGAATTTTTTATCGAGTTAAAAACTGCAAACAATTTCTCAATATCTGCCGGAGCAGGTTATTGCTGGGGGCAATTTGAAACGGAAAATATTATAGGACATGGAGTTGAATTTCGATTAAAATATCATGAGTTAAATGTTCCTTTATTAATTAGAAGGGATATAAACCAAAAATATTTTGTATCCGTTGGATTATATTCAGGTTGGTTAATAAAGGGGACTATTCAGAATAATCGAATAGGAACTGGATGGTTCAATATATCTGAGTTATCTGATAGATATAACGATGAGAAATTCACAATGGATTTGTATATGGATTTCGGTAAGCAACAAACTATCTCAGAGAAGCAGAAAATCCTTTTTTTTCCCTTTGTTAAATACAAACTTAAAGATTATTGGATGGGGCAATTCCGCTCCAGGTTTCAGTATGGTATTAAAATTAGCTATTTTATAAAATTATAACAGTTTTCAGCTCCCCTTCTTTTATAACGAGGGAGAATCTGTTTTGAGTTTACAACTCCTTAATTAATGATTAATGAAAAAGAACTATCATATTTTAATAAAACATATTGCAATATCTAGCTTCCTTTCTCTTGTGTTGTTAACAGCGTCCGGACAGGAAAAGAATAGTTTCCAAGTTAGCGGTATCATTGCTCAATACCAAAAAATTGAAGAACGCAAGTTCTCACCTGTTCCTGGTTACTATCATTTTCCATTAAGCCCAGGAGTGGAAATAAAATATTCGAGGCAAATAGCTGATGGTATGACTATTGGAACAGGAATAAATTACCAAAAAGGGAATGTTTCTTCAGTTTTCCGCACTCAAAACAGATTTCATTTTACAGAAGTGAGTGTGCCAGTATTAATCCGGAAGTCTTTCCGGTTTAAAAACCAAAAACTGTATTATTTCTCTACTGGAGTTTATTGGGGTAAAATGACACAAGTTACGAAAGACTATTATACCAGCTTTGGATGGAGAGAGCATCCCAATATTGAGACAACTCCTTATTATTCTGATGATATTTCATTCAGCGATTTGTATCTCGATTTTGGTTACATAAAACCATTAAATCCCAAATTCGATTTATCATTTTCTCCGTGGATTAAATACCGGTTAAATACAACGTGGCTTAATCATCATCATAAAAAAATCCATTGCGGGATAAAAATAATCGTAGGGCTAAAATTTTAAATATCCTCTTTAACCGCCTCCAACAACCTCACATAATTCTTCAAATAAAAACTCTCTTTAAAATTGCCGAATCCGGCATCTTTTAAAATAGTTTTCCAGTCGCGGGCGATGTAATCGAAAGCATATTTACATTCAATGCTTTTAAAAATAAACCGGTGGTGTGCCGGCATTTTGTCCATGTCGAATCCGCGCTAACAGAGAATAAACTTCAGTATCAAACGGTGGATTATATTCTAAAATTGATATAAAAGTATTTTAGAAAACTGAAACATTGTAAGCAATACATACA